>JAGBTH010000069.1 GCA_017631385.1 Kiritimatiellia bacterium | reverse complement strand
TTTCTTCTTATGGGTATATTCCTTTTACGTTCGAAAGAAGTTAGTTGAGTTAATGTTTGAAAGGGAGTGGAATTTAAATGGATACTGTAATAGATGTTAAGGCGGTAAGTAAGACGTTCCGCGATTTTTGGCTTCGTCCAACGGTCAAGGCTGTTGATGATCTTTCTTTTTCAGTATATAAGGGTGAGGTGTTTGGGCTTTTAGGACCGAATGGGAGCGGTAAGTCAACGACGATAAAAATGCTTTTAGGGCTATTGTCTCCTGATGCCGGCTCAGTCGAGCTTTTCGGCAAATCGCCTAAAACACTATCTACGCGAAAAAACCTCGGGTATTTACCAGAGTTGAGCTATCTCCATCCGTTTCTTACTGCGAAAGAGACTTTGCATTATTATGGTGGTCTTTGCGCTCTTGATTCGAAGACGGTAAAAGAGCGAACTCAAGAGTTGATTGAAATGGTTGGATTAACTAATGTTGCTAATCGCTCGGTCGGTGGATTTTCTAAGGGCATGGCTCGCAGAGTAGCTCTCGCGAGCGCACTTATCGGTAAACCGCGTCTTTTAGTCTTAGATGAACCAACGAGCGGTCTAGATCCCGTTTCAACCAATGAAGTAAAGTGTCTAGTTAAGGATTTAGCTAAAAGCGGAATGACTATTCTTATGACGTCACATCTTCTTGGTGATGCTGAAGATGTATGTGATAGAGTAGCGATTTTAAATCGCGGCGTAAAAATTTCTGAAGGTAAAATAGGCGATTTAGGTTCCTCTCTATCAGAATTCTTTTTTGCCAAAGTTGGTGAAGGCCGTAAGTTCGAAGTAGCGGAGTTTCTTAAGTGAGAGCCTTTTACCAGATATTAAAACTCGAGCTTATTTCGGCGATAAGGTCGAAGACAATGCTTGTTTTCGCGATAGCATCAACATTATGGATGATTCTTGGACGTTATATATTAAAGGGCGAAGCGTCTGGGATGTATCAGTTGTCGGTTAGATATCTTTTAGGATTACTTTTTTCGCTCGTTCTGATTTCTCTAGGTGCTGCCGCTGCTGGAGCTCTTTCAACAGATAGAGTTAATAAGCGCTTACAATTATCAATGATGAGACCCGTGCCGCATTTCGTTATAGCTATGGCCAGGAGTGTAGCGATAACGCTGATAGGTTCATTGGTTTTATTGTTCGCTCTTGTTGTATTGTGGGCGTTTGAAGGGCGAGATAAATCGTGCGCTAGAGTTTATTCGCCAAAAGTTGAGGAGCCTCGTAAAGCTGCTGAAGAAGCTTTTAGAAAAATGATAGAAGCTCCAGATGCTAAATCGAAGGATTTTAAGTCTAAAGTTGCGGAATTTGGGGAGGAGCCGTTTATTAAGTATCTTGAGGATTATATTCGCGATGAATATGTGATAGTTCAGCCTAATACTACAGAGTCTTGGGTTTTTGATGGAGTTCCAGAAAGTGCTAAAAATATTGGAGTTAGGGTGCGATTTGTTAATTTCATGGGAATACCTGGGTCTGTTCTAGGTAATTTTACTTTTAGGGATTTTACTGGCGCTATAAATAAACCTATTAAATCTAGATTTTATTTGCCGCTGGATTCAACAATATCTACTAAAAGTGAAGCTTCACCAAATTTATCATTTACTAATAAGACTGATATTCCATTGCGTTTACGTATTCGCAAGGATTTGCATCTTCTTGTAGATGCTGATTCATTCGCGTGGAATGCGTTTCGTTCATGGCTTGTGATGACATTTGTTCTTATGATTGTAGTTTCTCTCGGCGTCTTTTTTGGGTCGTGCCTTGGTCGAGGCGTAGCTGTTTTTTCGGTTATTTCGCTCTTAATCGCAATGACAGTAAGCCCAACAACTATAGAGGATTATCCAAATCCGGCTGAATTGAATTTTGTATCATATTGTAGTTTGAGAATTTCAGAGTTTTCTGCAATTGTAACATCGCCTGTCAGTAAGTTTAGCCCCATTTCTTCGATGGAAGAAAGTGAATGCATTGAATGGAGCGTTGTAGCTGAAGCGATTATGGCGGGTGTATTTTATTTACTGTTGTTTTCAGTTTTGTCAGGCTTTACAATGTCACGTAAACAGGAATGATTTTTATAAGAGAGGAGTAACCAATGAGAAGAATAGTATTAGGCGTTACTGGCTCAATAGCGGCGTATAAGGCTGCAGAGTTAGTTAGATTATTTATCAAAAATGGAGATGAAGTTCATGTTGTTATGACAGATGCGGCTTGTGAGTTCGTTAAGCCGCTTACTTTTCAGACTTTGAGCCGTAATCCTGTTTTAGTAGATCAATTCGCTCCTCCGGTTTCTTGGAAGCCAGAACATATATCGTTAGCGGAGTGTGCTGATCTTGTAGTAGTTGCGCCAGCTACGGCGAACACTATCGCTAAGATGCGTTATGGGATTGCCGATAATCTTCTTACAGCGACTCTTTTAGCAACGCGCGCGCCAATAGCGGTAGCGCCAGCTATGAATGATGGTATGTGGGAAAGTAAAGTGACCCAAGATAACATCAATGCTTTACGTGAGCGCGGTATTACAATTATAGAACCAGATAACGGTGAATTAGCATGCGGTACCTCTGGTAAAGGGCGCATGATGGAAAGTGAAGCAATTTTTAAGGTATTAAAATGAAGACAATAATTGTAATTCCAACGTATGACGAGAAGGACAATGTCGCGCCTATGGCTGAGGCGCTGTTTGGGGTTGATAATTCGCTAGAGATTCTTTTTGTTGATGATAATTCGCCTGATGGCACAGGGGAAGTCATCGAAGAATTAATCAAGAATAATTCTCGCATACATTGTCTGCATCGTGAGAAAAAAGAAGGCTTAGCTAAGGCATATCTAGCGGGCTTTAAGCGCGCTATTGAATTAGGAGCAGATAAGATAATTCAAATGGATTGTGATTTTAGTCATAATCCTAAGGATGTTAAGCGCCTGGTTTCTGAGGACTCTGATTTAGTAATCGGCTCGCGATATGTTAAGGGCGGCGCTACGCCAGGTTGGCCGTTTAAGCGTAGACTTATTTCGCGTATGGGCGGGGTTTTTATACGTGTAGTTACGGGAATGCCGCTTAAAGATCCGACAGGGGGCTTTAAATGCTGGAAAGTTTCGGCTTTAAAGGCTATGAAATATGAGACTATTGAAAGCTCTGGATATTCATTTCAATTGGAGATGAATCATCGTGCTTGGAAAACAGGTCTTAAAATAATGGAGATTCCAATTAGCTTTACCGATCGTGTAAAAGGGTATTCGAAAATCTCTACGGCTGTCGCAATTGAATCTATAAAGATCGCATTGAAGCTACGACGTTTTCGTATATTTTAGGTGATGGTTGTCTTATGTTAGCGACCTGCTTTTCGCTCCCGGAGCTTATTAAAAATTATTTATGACCATTATCATATTTGAGTAAATTTGATATAATATTTGAATCATGGAAGAAAATATTAGGAAATCGGCGGTAGAACGCAATACTAAAGAGACTAAGATTAAGCTTGAACTTGACCTTGATGGTTCGGGTGAAGGCGTAATTGATACTGGTATTGGCTTTTTTAATCACATGCTTGAATTGTTTAAGAAGCATGCGTTAGTTGATCTTACGGTTAAAGCTGAGGGTGATCTTGATGTTGATTATCATCATACCGTAGAGGATGTAGGGCTAGTTCTCGGTAAGGCTCTTAACGAGGCGCTTGGTGAGCGCCGCGGTATTGTTCGTTATGGTTTCGCGTCGATTCCTATGGATGAGACTCTTTGTGAGACTTCAATTGATCTAGGTGGTCGCCCTTATCTCGTTATGCTCTCGCCTATGAAGCACATGATGGTTAAGGATTTTGAAGTTAAGCTTGTTGAAGAGTTTTTCCGTGCGCTTAGCGTTGAAGGGCGCTTAAACATTCATCTTCGTCAGATTTATGGTGATGAAGCTCACCATGTTTGTGAAGGATTTTTTAAGAGCTTTGCTCGTGCGCTTCGCGCGGCGAAGGCGTTTGACCCTATGGAGAAGGGTGTTCCATCATCTAAGGGAGTTATATGATAATTCTTCCAGCTATTGATCTTAAAGGTGGTATGTGCGTTCGTCTTCGTCAGGGGCGCGCTGACGATGTAACGGTATATGGTAATGATCCTGCGGCTCAAGCTCGCGATTGGGCGGAGCAAGGCGGTCGCGAATTACATGTAGTTGACCTAGATGGTGCGTTTGATGGTGAGCCTCGTCATGCTGAGGTAATCGCTAAGATTATTGAGGCGTTTGGCGGACCTGTTGAAGTCGGTGGTGGTCTTAGAACGCCCGAAGCGTTGCGTGCTGTAATCGAAGCTGGCGCTACTCGTGCCATTATTGGATCGGCAGCTTTAGAAGATCCTGAGTTTTTACTTTCGGCGATTGAGTGCTATGGTGATAAAATCGCCGTCGGCATTGATGCGCGTGATGGTTTAGTTCAGACTAAGGGATGGGTTACTACGACCGATGTTAAGGCTGTTGATCTCGCCAGCGCCGTTGCTAAGATGGGGGTCAAAACGATTATTTATACCGATACTGCTACTGACGGTATGCTCGGCGGGCCTAATCTTACTCAGATGGCGGCGATTTGTGACGCGGCTCCAACGTGTGATATAACAGCGTCTGGTGGCGTTAGCTCGCCTTATGATATCGCTAACTTAAAAGCGCTTGAGCGCCCTAATCTTCGCGCGGCGATTGTCGGTAAGGCTCTCTACGATGAGCGCATAACACTTAAGGAAATGAATATCGCGGCTCTCTAACGATGAATAAACCTCGTTTGCATGAATTTAAAAACGGTCTAAAAGCCGTACTTGTTCCTTGTGAAGCCGAAAGCGTAGCTTTCGGTCTCTTTATTGCTTCAGGTTCTCGCCACGAAACTGAGAAGACAGCTGGTATTTCTCACTTTATTGAGCACATGCTTTTTAAAGGTACTCCTTCTAGAAAGCCGATTGACATTACGCGCGCGATCGAAGGGCGAGGCGGTAATTTTAACGCCTGTACAGGCGAAGAATCTACTTGCTACTACGCTCACATGCCTTATGAGTATTTAAATGAGGCGATGGATATCATCTTCGATATGTATCTTAATGCTACGATACCTGACGAAGAGTTTGAGCGAGAGAAGCAGGTTGTTCTCGAAGAAATAAAGATGTATTCGGACGAGCCTGACGCGGTAGCGTTAGAGAATCTTCAGCGCGGGTTGTTCCCTAAGAATCGTCTTGGCGCGAGTGTTGCAGGCTCGGCCAAGTCGTTAGTACCCCTTAAGCCTGATGATTTAAGACGTTATATCGCGACGCACTACGCGCCTTCGAGAACGGTAGCGGTAGTTGTAGGGCGATTTGACGAAGAAAAGGCTCTTGAGGCGATTTCGCGTAATATCGTCAAGTGTCGGTATAAGGCGACGGGGTTTGCGAATGTTAAAGGCGTTGATTTTTCAATCGCTCCGACACGCGAGATATCTGTTTCGAAAGATATTCAACAAACCCAGATAGCTCTTGGGTATAGAACTTTCGGAATAAATGATAAGCGTAAATACGCCGCGAGTGTTCTAGATTCCATTATGGGTAAGGGTATGTCGAGTCGCCTATTTCAAGAAGTTCGCGAGAAAAGGGGACTTAGTTACGATATATCGTCTCGCATGCAGTTTTTTACTGATGCGGGAATGTTTACTATAACAGCCGGCATTGATCCTAAGAAAGAGTCTTCGGTTATTAAGACGATTGATAAAGAAATTGATAAGATTCGTTCTAAAAAAGTATCGTCAGCCGAGCTTAAGCGCATAAAAGAATTTATGCTAGGTAATTTTAGGCTGTCTCACGAAAGAGTAGTCTCTAAGCTTTTCTTTTATGGCTCTACGCTTCTTTCGTATGGTAGATTAATAACGACTGAGGAGCAGGTCGAGTCGGTTAAGTCTGTTACTGCTAGTGATGTTTTAGATGTAGCCGAAGCGATTTTCGACCCAGCTAATAGAGCTTATAGTCGCGTCGTTCCTAAAGTATAAGATTAATATAGTAGTAATGTATTAATGGCTACGGGAATACCAGAATCAACTGTCGAAGAGATTAAAACCCGCATAGATTTAGCGGATTTAATTTCGTCGTATGGTATTCAAGTTAAGCATTCAGGCTCGAGTATAAAAGCGTGTTGCCCATTTCATAACGAAAAGACGCCTAGTTTTAATATAAATAATTCTAAGGGTTTTTATCATTGTTTTGGATGTGGTGAGACGGGCGACGCGATAAAGTTCGTCCAAAAGATGGATGGTTTATCATTCGTAGAGGCTGTAAAAAATCTAGCGTCCCGGTGTGGAGTTGAAGTTGTTGAAAAAGTTGATCCCGAAGCTGGTAAGCGTAAACGCCTTTATTCGCTTATGGCTGAGTTGGCTCAGTTTTATCGTCGCTGTCTATTAAAAACGCGCGAAGCTCAGTTGGCGCGTGAATATCTAATTAAGCGTAATCTCGGCGACGAGGCTCAAGAAGATTTTATAATCGGTTATGCTCCTAATGGAATGTCGCCGATGATAAAATGGGCCGAGAAATATGGCTATAGCTTAGAAGAACTCGAAGCTGCTGGCGTGATAAAACCGCCGCGTAATGCTTCAGACTCGGGCTATCATCGCTTTGGCTCGCGCTTAATGTTTACGATTTGCGATAAACAAGGGCGCGCCGTAGCATTTTCTGGGCGTCAGTTGATAGCAGATAAAAAGACGGGTAAATATGTCAATTCGCCCGAAACTGTAATCTTTAAAAAGTCTAATGTGCTTTTTGGATTTGATAAGGCTTCTGGCTTTATTGCGCGCTCTCCGCGCCGTGAAGTTATTCTTTGTGAAGGCCAAATAGATGTGATAAGACTTCATATTTGCGGGTTTAAAAATGCCGTCGCCTCTCAAGGTACAGCTTTTACCGATGAGCACGCTACGATAATTAAGCGTGTTGCAGATTGCGCCGTATTAATGTATGATGATGATCCAGCGGGTCGTAAGGCTACTATAGCTACTGCGCGAAAGCTCCTTAAAATGGAAATGCCGGTTAGAGTAGTTAGCTTACCTAATGGCGCGGATCCAGATTCTTTTCTATCTGAAAACGAGCCCGCGGCGCTTCAAAATTTAATTGATAATGCTCGCTCGATAATTGATTTTCAGTTTGAGACCGAGAAGAATAAAGAAGACGGTTCAACTTCTTTAGACGCGATAAATCGTATATCTAAATCTCTTCTTTTAACAATTGCGTCGTGCCCATCGGCTATTCTCCAGGCGAGCATGATAGATGAGGCGGCTAAGTTTTTGTCGCTCCCTGTCGCAGCGCTTTCGGAGGAACTATCTAAAGTAATTGCTGCAGCTAAAGTCGCTCCTAAAGTACTCTCATCATCGGTAGAACCTCAAGGCGAAGACCAATTCACTGATGAGTATTCACAGCCTTATGAAGACGAAGAAATAGATGATACAGAATTTGAAGGCGCCTTAGCGTCAGAGCGTCATTCGCCATCAATAACGGAATTCGCGTTTATGGAATTCTTGTTGACGCGTGAATATGATGCCGAAATTGCGAAGGATGTTACAGAGTTTTTACCGATAGATATTTTAAATTCAGATTTCTCGCGGCGTTTTCTGTCAACCTGGTTGGATGAGGCTCAGAAAAATGAAGATTTATTTGCTGCATTTGCCGAAAATCTGTCTTCCTATGAGCGTGAATGGTTTGATAAAATATACATAGGAGCTGGCAAGACCGAGGCGAGCGCATTGACGGCGAAGGATATTCTTCACAATTTTATACGAACGCTTTGGATTGAGAAGCTTAAACGCGAGTCTAATTCTATTTCTGCTAATGAGAGTGTAGAATCGGGCTTGGAGCGTTTAAAGCTATCAATGAATATTAAAGAAATTACTCGTGGCTCATGGGAAGAGGTCGCGAGAATAATTAATAATTTGACGAAAGGAGAAAACTAAAATGGACCTTAAAGAAGCAACTGCTAGTATCGCTGCTAAAAAAGAGCTTGTAGCTAAAATTCGTGACGAAGTATCTCGCGTAATCGTAGGTCAAGAAAAACTTATCGATCGCCTTCTTTTAGCGTTTGTAACCGATGGTCACATTCTCTTAGAGGGTGTACCAGGCTTGGCGAAGACGCTTTCTTGTAATACGTTGGCTAAGGCTCTTGGGCTAGACTTTAAGCGTATTTCATTTACGCCTGACTTACTCCCGGCCGACGTAATTGGTACGATGGTTTATTCTCCTAAGACTGGTGAGTTTACACCTAAAAAAGGTCCTGTCTTTACGAATTTACTTTTAGCTGACGAAATTAACCGCGCTCCTGCGAAAGTTCAGTCCGCTCTTCTCGAAGCGATGCAGGAGCGCCAAGTAACAATTGGCGATGAGACATACGCTCTTAATAAGCCATTTCTCGTTTTGGCGACCCAAAATCCGATTGAACAAGAAGGTACATATCCCTTGCCAGAAGCTCAGGTCGACCGCTTTATGTTTAAGTGTCTCGTTGAGCCTCCAACATTAGCGGATGAGCGTCGAATTATGCAGCGCTTCGCTGAATCTACCGAGAAGCCCGAGGCTAAGAAAGTCGTTACTGCCGAAGAATTGGCGTCATTGCGCGAAACTTTATCAATGGTTTACTGCGACGAGAAGGTTGGGGATTATATTCTCTCTATCGTCTTTAAGACGCGCGAGAAGAATGCTTTAATCCAAAATGGCGCGAGCCCGCGCGCTACTCTCGCGTTAAATCTCGCCTCTCGCGGCAACGCGCTCTTAAAGGGTCGCGCATACGCTACGCCTCAGGATGTTAAAGAGGTTGTGCATGATGTTTTAAGGCATCGCATTTTACTTACATACGAAGCTGAAGCTGAAGGTATTACATCCGATACGATCATCGACCGCATTCTCGACGAAGTACCAGTTCCATAATATGGCGCTTGATGTAAAAGAATTAATGGCTAAGGTAGGGAGGATTCGCCTTCTTACCAATAGGCTTATTGATGATGAGTTAAGTGGTAATTACCATTCTACATTTAAGGGTCAGGGCGTTGAATTTGACGAAGTTCGTCCTTACGAAATAGGCGATGATGTTAGATCAATCGACTGGAATGTAACGGCCAGAACGGGGATGCCGTTTATAAAACGCTACAGCGAAGAGCGTGAGCTGACGATTCTTTTTCTGGTTGATGTATCCGGCTCGTTAAGTTATGGTAGTTTAGGTAAAACTAAAGCTGAGCTCGCAGCTGAAGTAACAGCGCTTTTGGCGCTTACCGCTATTCGAAATCAGGATAAGGTTGGCCTTATTCTATTTTCGGATAAGATTTTAAAGTATATTCCGCCGCGTAAAGGGCGCGATAGTGTTATGCGCTTGGCGCGTGAGGTTTTAGCGGCCGGTGATGAAGCTCAGGGTGGAACTGATATCGTTGAGGGATTTAAGTTTTTAAACAGTATCAGTAAGCGACGTGCTGTCGTATTTTTATTGAGCGATTTTATAATTGCTTCGATATCGGCGCGTGAGGAGTTCGAAAAGCTAGTTCGCGCTACAGCCCGCAGGCACGATATGATTTCGGTTTCAGTATCCGATCCAGCTGAAGGCGAGATGCCTGATGTTGGAGTTGTTGAACTTGAAGATCCCGAAACTGGCGAGATAACCATAGTCGATACATCTAGCGCGGCAGTTCGTAAGGCGTTCGCTGAGACTGCCCAGGCCGAGAAACTCGAATTAGAGAGATTTTTCGTTAAGTCATCGCTAGATGCAATTTCGCTTTCAACTGATAAACCTTATATTGACGAGGTGAGATCGCTATTTAGGCGTCGCGCCTGCAAGAGGAAATAATAATGATTAGCGCTTTAATTCTTGCAGTATCGCTTTTTAATGCTTCTCATAATGGGATTGATGTAATAGTTTCATCCGAGAATGACGTTATTGATCCTGCTAAAAGTGTATTCGTAGAGCTTAAGATTACTTCGCCTAAGGATGTCGACGTTTATGCGCCTGATTTGCGCTCGCGTGTACGCGGCTTTTCTCTCGCTGAGGATTTTGCTATCGAGCCGTATGAAAATGACGATGGAACTCGCGTTATGGAGGTTCGCTGGAGGTTAGTCCCCGAGCCATGCGCTAAAACATATAAAATAGCGCCTTTCGTGATAAAGACTAAATCTGGTAAGTCATTTGTAGCTGGTCCCGTATATTTTAAAAATCCGCTCGAACGCGAGAAAGTTTCAGGCGAGATGATAATAGATCCTAAAAAGGATTTACCCCCGCTTAGCTGGAGGCTGGTAGGTTATTGCGCGCTTATATTAATAGGAGCCATTACTCTTATTGGTGTTATTTGGATGCTTATAAAATATTTAGCGCGTCGCGTTAAAGAGCATAGAATGAGCCCTGTTGAAAGAGCATGGGCTGAGCTCGATAGATTGATGAAAAAGGGCTTACCCGGGCGCGGTAAATTTAAGGATTTTTATATTGAGTTAACTCAAGTTGTAAGGCGTTATATCCAGCGTAAGCATGGTCTTAAAGCGCCGAATTTAACAACGGAAGAGTTTTTTGAAGCGGTTAAAGATGTACAGTCGTTCCCTAAAAGCGCTTTAGAAGGGTTAATGGAGTTTCTTAACGCGGCGGATATGATTAAATTTGCAGGAGTAAAAGCAACGCCAGAATTAGCTGACGAAGCGACTAATTCAGCCCGCTCATATATAACAGAAGATGAATCTAATACAAAAGGAGAAGCTAAATGAGTTTCGCTAATCCCTACGCATTACTCCTTTTGTTACCTCTCGCATTTGCCGCGTGGCGTATGCTGCGCCGTTCGCGCGGTAGGGGGTTAAAATTCTCTGCAGTATCGCGAATCCCGGTTAAAACAGCGTCATGGCGCGTTTTTTGCGCATCTTTAGCGCCATACATAGCGATTTTAGGCATGTTATTGTTAGTTTTAGCATGCGCTAGACCTAGAATTCCATTAGGTAAAGATCGTAAAAATGTTGATGCTATCGCCATAGCGATGGTCGTGGATGTATCTGGCTCGATGAGCGCGCTCGATTTAACTCCGAAGGGGGCAGAATATTCTAAAGATACGACGCGACTATCGGTTGTTAAGAAGGTGTTCGCAGATTTTGTTGAAAAGCGTCCTGATGATTTAATTTCGCTTGTAACATTTGGTACATACGCTACAGCGCGTACGCCTCTTACATCTGATCATGAAACATTACTTAATGTCTTAAAAGGTGTTGAAATTCCAGTTGGCGATGGCGAGGCCGAAACAGCGATAGGTGATGGGCTTTCAGTAGGGCTTTTACGCATAAAAGACGCTAAACCTAAATCGAAAATCGTTATTCTTCTTTCTGATGGCGCTTGCACGGTGGGAGCTGAGCAGGGTGGTGTTGATCCTCAAGCTGCTACTGAGGCAGCTGCGAAGATGGGTGTAAAAGTTTACACAATAGGGGTTGGATCTAAAGCTCAACTTGTGCCATTTCTTTTAACTGATGGCTACGGTAGGAATTTTATTAGAAGGGGGCCATCTGGTTTTGATGAGGCGTTACTTAAGAATATTGCCGCGACAACATCTGGGATGTATTTTGCGGTTAATGATCGTGATGGCTTAGAGATGGCGTTAGAAGAGATTGATAAGCTCGAAACGACACCATTAGAAGTTGATGAATGGAAGCGTTGGATAGAGTATTTCCCTGTGCTTCTTAGTTTTGGAGCATCACTAGTCGTTCTATCCTCATTACTCTCAATGCTCGCAGTACGCAGATTGATTTGAATTACAATAAAATAGAAAACATTCTTTAGATTATTGACGCATATAGTGTTCAATGGTATCATATACAAAGTTACGATAATATAGTTTAATAGTAAAGCTACTTAAGGAAATATATGTCAAATTCTACAATAATTGGATTTTTTGGAGCTGGTAAAATGGCTGAGGGTATTCTTTGTGCAATCAAAGATAAGTCACTCGTCATTATGGCTGAGAAAAACGCTGAAAGAGCTGAAGAACTAAAAAACAAATATCAAGTTACTGTTACTGATAATCTTAAGGAAGTATCTCAAAAGGCTAATCTTATTTTCTTAAGTGTAAAACCTCAGGATGTAGTAACTGTCGCCTCCGAAGTAAAACAATATCTTAATTCTACTCAGATTCTAGTTTCGATTGTTGCTGGTAAAACTCTTTCTGGTTTAAAAGATGAGTTTGGCTCTGATGTTCGCCTTATTAGAGTTATGCCTAATCTCGCTCTACGGGCTAATGCTGGTATGTGCGCTATTTGCGCAGCGTCTAATGCTGAAGCAGTTGATGTAAAAGCTGTTGAAGAGATTCTTGGCGCTGCTGGTGCTACAGCTGTTTTAGAAGAGAAGGATTTTGACGCAGTTACAGCTCTTTCAGGGTCTGGACCAGCTTATTTCGCCTATATGGAAGAGGCTATGGCTGAAGCTGGCGTAAAATTAGGACTAAAGCCAGATGTTGCTCGACTTTTAGCTGAACAGACGATGTACGGAACAGCGAAGTTTTTAAGAGAAAGCGGCATGCCGCTTACGCCATTTATTAATGGTGTATGTACTAAGGGTGGAACTACAGCAGCTGGAATGGAAAAGTTGGCATCATCAGATTTTAAAGATGTTGTAGCCAAAACTCTTGAAGCAGCTGCGAATCGTTCTAAGGAATTAGCAAAGTGAAAATAGCGATATTCGGCGGTAGCTTCGATCCAATTCACAACGGTCATGTTAGAATTGCACGGAGCGCTCTAGCTGAATTGGCTCTTGATAAGCTTTTTGTTATTCCAGCTGCGGTAAGTCCATTTAAAGTATCTTCGTCACCTCATTTAAGTGACGCTCTTCGCGTTAAATGTTTATGCGCCGCCTTTGAAGGATTAGATAAAGTTGTTATAGATACTCGTGAGCTTAAAAAAGGTGGCATTTCGTATGCTATTGATACTGTACGAGAATTTGCGAACGAATATCCTAACGCTGAGCTCTACTTTATTATAGGTGAAGATTCTCTAGAGGGACTTCCACGTTGGAAGAATTATGACGAATTGATAAAACTTTGTTCATTTAAATCATATCCGCGAACAATAGAGTCATCTACAGAGGTTAGACGGCGCATGTCTTTAAAGTTATCAATTGATGATATGCTACCTCAAGCTGTAGTTGAGATTCTTAAGTAATTAGCGCAGACGTTGTTGATAATTTGTCGATAAGTAACAGATAAATGTAAATAAGAAAGTAAAGTCAAATACTCAAGTATTTGATATACTTTTACATTATGGAAAATTTGAAGACACCACCGAATAATACAGAAGCAGAACGTGCTGTTTTAGGTTCTATTCTTATTGATACTACTGGGCGCGGCGATGAGCGCATTATGGATTTATGCCTTACCTCGGGTATATCCGCCGAGACATTTTACGATCCGCGCAACAAGACGATTTATACAGCGATGCTTACGCTTAACCGTTTAGGTAAGCCTCTCGACGCGATTGTTCTTATCGAAACATTACGAGTTGATGGCAAACTCGAAAGTGTAGGTGGCGTTGGATATATTCAGTCTTTAATTGATCAAACCCCAACAACAGCTCATGCTGAACACTACATTAGTATAATTCGTGCTAAACATTTGCGTCGCTTAATGATTGAGCGTGCAACTAAGGTAGTCGAAAAATGCTATGACGAAGGTGATTGGCCTGATCCTCAAGCTGTACTAGGCGAAGCCGAAAAAGCATTTCTTGAAATCGGTGTTAGCGGTGAAGGTACAATGCCTTGGGCGAGCGCTATTGATCAGAGTTTTGAGCGCCTTAATGATATGTTTAAGTCGAATGGCTCCACTTTTGAAGGTCTTTCGACGGGGTTAACGCATTTAGACGAGAAGCTGCAAGGTCTTAAAAAGGCCGAAATGATTGTTATTGCCGCGCGTCCATCTGTAGGTAAAACGTCTCTAGCGATGAATATCGCTGAGAGTTGTGCGCTTGGACTGGATATGAACAATGTACCTGTTAAGGCTGATGGTGGCAAGCGTCATCCCGTAATGATTTTCTCGCTTGAAATGCCTGTCGAAGCGTTAACGCGGCGTATGATCGCTGGACGCGCTAATATTAATACTTGGAGACTTAATCGTAATCTTTGTTCAAAAAGCGAGAAGAACGCATTAATGCAAAATCTCTTCCAGGCTGCCGGAGACCTGAAGGATGCTCCAATTTATGTAGACGATGCCGCGGGTCTAGATGTTATGGATCTTCGTGCTCGTGCTAGACGCGCTAAAAAACAGTATGGTATTGAGCTTATTGTTATTGATTATCTTCAGCTTTGTACTTGTCGCGAAGCTGCTCGCCAGGGTAGTCGCCAGATTGAAGTCGGAATGATTTCACAGCAGATTAAGGCGATGGCTAAGGAGCTTAAAATACCTGTAATAGTTCTTTCGCAGCTTTCGCGTGCTAATGAACAGCGTGGTGATAAGTTCGAGCGTCCTAAACTTTCGGATTTGCGCGATTCTGGCGCAATCGAACAGGATGCCGATGTGGTATTTTTATTACGCCGTCCTTCGCGTAATGCAGCAGACCCTGAATCTAATGACGAAACTTTAGCGATTATCGACGTAGCTAAAAATCGTAATGGAGAAACTGGCGAAGTTCGTGTAAACTTTGTTCGCGAATATACACGCTTTTTCGATCGCGAAATTCCACGTAGTGAAGAGTCGAACTTTCAAACCTCTGAGCCTCCACCAGAACAATATTCCCAAGAATATTTTGAAGACCCTAATATGTAATCAAGCTATTAATTGTTGTTTTTGACATTAGATACTAAATATTAAGGAGGGTTTATGCGTAACAACATTGAGAAAATAGGTCGCTTTGTTTTAACTATAGCGACTTTTTTTGTAGCTTTCGAATGTTTTGGTGTTGATATTAAAAAAGCGGCATCTCTAATGGAAAATGGTAACTACGCTGAGGCGTATGTGGCCTATACTAATATTATATTCGCGTCGGACAGCGCCGAGGTGACCGACGGGAATCGCGCGCAGGCTCTCCTTGATGCGCCGAGATGTTTAGCTAAACTCAGGCGCTTCGATGAAGCGGAACCATTGCTCGACAAAGCGATTTTGGAGCGCAAGGAATTTGCTGTTCATGTCGCTTATTCGCAGGCGCTTGGGGAATTGCCGCATTACGGTAAAATGGTAAAGGGCGTATTTTCCAGAGTGAACGAGTGGGGAGTACCTTACTCTTCTGTAGAGCATGATAGGGTTAAGCGCCTAAAGTGCTTAAAGGCGATTATGCCGGATTTGGCTAAACAGACTAAACTTCGTCAGCGCTGGTTCTGGAACGAAGTCGTCAACGCCCTCGAAATGAACGGTCGAAACAGGGGTGCCGCGTGGAAGCTTCTCGAATCGACTTCCTTGACGGAAATTCCGCAGGTTGAAGAAAGGGTAAATCGGGGCGAGAGCGATTTTGAAGTGGGCCCCGCACCCGTCGATGAGAATGGAGAACCTCTTTTTTACGGCCTTGTGAAAAGCTGGGAAGACGCCAAGAACGACGGCGAGAGATGGATGTTCGCTAATACCGCGCGCGCGGCGGTTGACGATTTCGGGCGTCGCAATTCGGCGCGTTCGTTAGGCGTGTTCGCCGAAAATCAGTTCGGCGGTTATAGGTTGAGATACGAAGATGATCTTAAAAATCTCATCGGGGATTTAAGGTCTCTTGATGATGATGAGACTATTACCAGACTCGCCAACGGAATTAAACGCTTTAAGCTCCCCATTGAATATAATTACATAAGAATGTGGCGCGAGCTTAATGAATACCATTTAATTGCCAGAGAATACGAACGGCGCTATCAATTTGTGAAAGCGTGCGAAATGTGGAAAAAGGCGGGCAAAGGCTGCAGCCATTGTGTTGAGAGGATTTCATCTCCGAATGTCTCGCTTTCCGGAAATGTGCCGGTCGTAAGCTATAAAAAGCGCGGCAGATTTGAGGTTAATTTCAGGAACGCCGATGAATTGGAATTTTCGCTTGTGAAAATCGACGTGGCCAGATATTTGGAAGAAGTT
>JAGBTH010000068.1 GCA_017631385.1 Kiritimatiellia bacterium | reverse complement strand
TCGGAGTTGAGAGGTACAAATGCTATAAGACTCGTCAGTTCTCATATAGAAACGCTTACAGAAATGGGAAGTGAATCAACAATAAGAAGCTCCAACACTTGGCGTTACGGTGCGATGGAGGAAGATTTGTTCTCTGATGTCGTTTGCGAGGGCGGACTTGCTTTTTCGGCAAGAATACTCAATGCATCAGACCACAGGAAAGAATTCCGCGCGGCGGATTTCGCGGCGCAGGTCGGTAACGGTATTGTGACGGGAAGTCGTCGCCAACGCGTGACGATGGCTGTCCCCAATGCTTTTACGGTCATTAAGGGCGCCGTGAAAGAAGGTGTCAGTATCGACCGGGATGTGTCATTGGCGGAAGAAACAGGATTCTCCTATTCGCGTGTGCGTCGGCGGATGCAGAAAGGTCGGAGGGCGCGGCAAATAAGTTCTTCAAGCGAAAAGACCGTAGAAAGTAAAAAGACGGAAAGAAAAAGAATAACGATACCAACATCTGTGGTAGAAGAGGTGCCATCTGTCCCTGCGATGGAGCCGGTTACGCCGCTTGTCGGAGCTGTTGTTACGAATGAGGTGTTTCGTCTGATAGTCGAGCCTGTGCGCGTGAGAGTCGTCGCGCTTGAATACGATGAAAAAGCTGAAACGGGTGTATTGATCGTTGAAATTTTAAGCGGCTCATTTAAGAGTGCTAATAAATACATTCGGGATAATTTTGAAGAGCTTGTAAAGAAGCAAGCGAAAAAAGACGGATTAAACGTCTCCTTTGAAAAGTTTGAGATAGTGGAATTTTCTATTTCCGACGACGCGCGATGCAACGTAAGATTTGAGAGGAAAGGGGTTGCGAAATGAAAAACAAAATCGTTTTAATTCTCGGTGTGTTGTTTGCTACACATATTGTGTATTCAGAATCTCGGTATTGCCCCGTTTCGAACAAAGATAGTGGATATATTCATAATGGTCCACTTATGTCAAGATGTACGGAAAATGATTCTCCAGAGATTTGGTCTGGCTCGTGGGAGGACCTAAAAGCTATTTCTGTTTTGGTGTGTGGCAAATTTCCATTTGAGCTAACAAAACATTTAGGCCGTGATATAGCGGCTCTTAAGCCTGCTACGTTGGAAGAAATGAAGTTAGGAAAAGAGAAGGGCTATTTAAATAATTGGGAGGAGTATTCTTGGGATCTTTATCACGAACCTTCAAATATTATTGATGACTGGGTGAAGATTTCTCCTGGAGGTGAAGGTGTAGGAATCGTAAATGATATAGTGAAATTGATTGGAGGAAAAGTTTTTAAATATACAACACATAGTGGAGATGAAGTTGTGTATGATAAAAAGGATGGAAAAATAATATTGGATGAAAAACTAGGGACGAGAAATCTTGGAGATAATTACAAATGGCTGGGAATGGTCATAGAAGAGGTTACAGAAGAGATAAAAAGAAAAGGTGTTTTGCCGAGTTGGTTTCCCTCTGAAATGATTGGGCGTATTGTTCAACTTTGTTTTGAATATCCTTCTCATCGAGAAGTCGATATTGTTCCGCATGAAAAAAATAATCAATATAAATACGCAGGAATTTTGTTTGAATCGGATTCTGATGGGCGTTTTTATATTGTTGATGGTCAGACTGGTAAGAGGATGACGAAAAAGCAGGTGGAGGATTTTCCAACTACTTTTAGTGATATGTGGAAAGATAAAGGGCTTGTCTGTGTTGAATCTGATGCAATTGACATAGTGCCCCCTAAAGAAAATAGACAGTCAGCACAAAATGCATCCAGTAAAGATGGTAATTTTGGCGTGAATGGGCACGCCGTAGATCTATCGCAATTTGATCAATATGTACAGGAGATAATTTTAGCTTATAAAGAATTTAATTCCACATTGGAGGAGTGTGTAGAATTATCTGAAACGCCAATAAATATATCAGGAGCGAATACTCAAGTGACTGGATTAAGAGGGATTGTTGCACGAGGTAACGCTATTGAGGCCGAGAAAAAAACGAGATGGAGAAAGTGGCAAATTAAGTATGAGAAATCAATAAGGAAATTAAATGATAAAACCTTGGCGTTAGAAAATGCATTGCAGTCTCTTAAGGATAAAGATATTTCTTCGGACAAAATAATTAAGATTCGGAAGATGTTGTGCCGACCAATTTTACCCTATATAAGAAAAACATTAGAGATAGCTAAACGAGCTGATTCTGATATCGCCGATAGTATAATAAAGCAGTTTTCTGCGTTAGAGAAGTTTATTTCAGATGATAATACAAAATTCGAATATTAAGGAGAAAAATATGAAAAATAAGATAATTATTACGGTTACAGCGTTGGTAGCGAGTTATGTCTTGGGCGGTTGCGTTTCAGCTCCGCCTTCTGAGAGGTGCGATCTGGAAACCTCGGTTCAGATGTTAATGGAGAATATGCGCCGACACCCTCAATTTACTAAAAATTATAATGCAGTTAAAACGGCTAAAGGTGCGATGCCGATTGTTTGTCAGTCTCCGATAGCAAATAAAACACCTAGAGCCGAAGTGCGTTCGATGGGTCGCGCTGTGGATGATCTTGTGCGAGTGGCATTGTTCGATACTGGTATTTTCGAGGTTAAGGATGATAACGCGGCGGATATGATGCTCTCCCGGATTGTCTGGGGTGCTGATGGCGGCATCGAGAACGTCTCGGCATTAATGAATGCAGTAGGTGGCCATGATGCGCCTGACTTTATAGTGTCGGGTGATATTCGCGAGTCGTTTATCTCCCAAGGACAGTTAACTTATCAACTACGCCTTGCTGTCTATAATTTAAAAACAGGTAAGGTTGTGTGGGAAGGCATCCAAAGAAAGATCAATCTGTAATGAAGATATTTTTAGCCTTCTTCCGATTATTCTTCGTTAGTTTGTGTATTTTGGGCTGTGAGCATAAGCGAGTAGCTCATTTCGTCTCAGTTGAAGGCGGAATAAAGCCAGTAGTTACTCGTAATCGCTATACATTGGTTGACGCGAAGCACAAGGCTGAAACAGCTAATGTAGATGTAATGTCGGGTAGTACATATAAATTACAATTTACAAATGAAAGTTTAAAGCGATTTCAGCCAAATGTTTTTTCTAGCGATGGTATTCCATTTGTACTTAGGAGTTCGGGAATTAAAAGAAGTCAGTCATATAATGATTTTGATATTGCTTATAATTTTCTTTCTGCAATAACATTTGTTACAATTCCGATTATTGGAGGTGGTGAAAGTTCGTGGCGTAATTTAATAGAGGTGATTGGCAATCCAGATGCGCGTACTGAGTATGACGAGTATTGTCAATATCGATCGGTTATCGCGAATACGCCGATATCATATTTGTTTTATCGGGGGGACGCTTCAGTTCCTAAAGGATTGGCTAAATATAGTCGTGTTCAAGAATATGAGAGCGGGGGTAGCTATAAGATTGATAGTGGAATAGAATTGAAGGCTTATGCTATAGCAGCACTATTGAAAAAAATGGAAGATGAGGGTTTAATTTTAGAATCAAATAATAAATACGCAGATCGGAATGAAGTTCTTCAAAACTCAGTGAGTGAAAGATATGATATTATTGATTTTAATAAGAAACAAGACTGTAATTACCGATATGCATTTAATTTGAAGCGTCGTGATGGTAATAGTATTACGGTGCGAGAATCTCGTGAATTGAAAAAGATTTTAAGGGCGATGATTCGTGATGATTATCTTGCTTCATTTCCTGATGTATCACATTCAGTAGTTATTGATTTCTCTAAATTCTCATTCCAAAATGGTACAGTCGCTGGTGAGGCTGTTGCGTTGACGTTTTCGGTTGTATCTTTGGAGTATGATCCTCATAAGCGTGCCGGATTAATGCGCGTAAGTATTGGCGAAAATCAGTTTGAAGATGCTAGAAAATATGTGAGAAAAAATATAGCATTTCTCGCACGAGATAAAAATATTGCGCTTGAGGCGAATAAAATACCTCCAACGGCAGTATATTATCTTGAGGGAGAAAAGTTAGATGGTAGTACTCTCGAAATTTTATTTAGGGTAGAATAAATTATGAAAATAAAAATATTTTTTGTTTTTTTTAGTATAACGGCAATGTTAGCAGGGTGTATCTCTGGTCGAATTGTAGCCTCTGCGAATGTTCAAGATTTAGGAGATAAAGTTTCAACGAAATATCGTTATAAAATTGTCTTTGAAGAAAAAGATTACTATGGAGATACTTTGGGGGAAAAGCTACAATCGTATCAGCCTAATGTATTTTCTAATGATGGCGTACCGATAGTGATTACTAATAAAACGGTTTTACGTAAGAAGTCGGGAGGCCCTGATAGTTTGCTTGGTTTGATTTCGGTGTGTACATATAATCTATTTCCATATTCTGAGACCGTACACTCTCATAAGAGCCAGACGATTTCAATTGGGGCAAAGGAAATAACCTCGGCACAAGTTTGTATAACTAAAAAAGAGTGGTGGTCTTTTATGCCGATTGTTTCTCGTATTTTAGTTCTTTGTGATAATGGCGAATCGTGTTTTTCTAAGAGTAAGGATTTTAGTGTTTCTTATAATTTGGAATCTAAAAGTATTGCTGTGAATGATATATATAAAGAGGTTTTAGCTTATGGAATAGCAAGTAAACTTAAAGAAGCTGAAGAATCTGGTCTAATTGATGGAAATCTTGTAGCGAAAGCCCGAGTAGGAGTTGCGATGACAGATATTTTATCGACAGTGCAGAAAATAATTGATGATGACGCCGCACGGCGTGGAGTTTCAGTTTCGGCAGATAAGAGTAATCAAGAGTCTCCATTTGAGATCATTAGATGTGAGCCAGATCAAGGAAAGGATTTTTCTTATGCTTTTTCATTGCGGCGTAAAGGGGGCGGCGCAATAACTTTTTCTGATTTCAGTGTCGTACGTAGTGTTTTTCGCTCTGCTATTAGAACGCATTATTCTTCGCTACATCCTGATATCAATCCTCGAACTTTAGAAATTGATTTTACAGATTATTCGTTGAAGGCAGGGATTGTGAGTGGGCGCGTAATAGTTCTCTCGATTTCTTCAGAATCGCTATCGTATGATTCTCGTACTAGAAAAGGTGCTATTCGTGTGCGAATCAGAGATGGTCAGTTGGAAGCTGCTCGTCGATGGATTAGATGTAATCTCGGAGATCTCGCTCGAAAGAGCAATGTTGATGTTGTAGGTGATGCCATCCCGAAGAATGGTCGCTTCTTCTCGGAACGCGAAGAGATGAGGGATGGTGTTCTTGAAGTTTTATTTTCAATAGAATAATTAAGGAATAATAATGAATGCTGTATATAAGATAATAATTATCCCCGTATTTGTAGCTATTACAGGGTGTGTGAATGAACATATCAGAGAAAGCGCAATTGCTATGGTGCCAGATATAGGCCCAGAAGTGTCAACGCGTCATAAATATCGCGTTACGTGTGCGTATGAAGGTGAATCGTCAGAAAATATTGATTTTGATGGTAACGTTTTTGCAAATTATCAACCTAAAGTTTTTTCAAGGGATGGCATACCCATTTCGCTTCGTGTGCGACATTTTGGTTGTGGAGGAATCGGGGGATCGTGGGTGGGTATTTTTAATTGGATTTTTCAACTTTGCAGTGCGGCCATGATTCCTCCGATAGGAGTCGGTAGTAGTGGACATAAACATCAATGTGCATTTGAGTTTGATGGTGTTGCAGATGATATTCACTCGTTTACAGTTGGTAGTTTCTCCTCTGGGGCTAGAACTTATTTTGTCCCAACATCTTTGTTAGTTTCTAGAGGAACTTCTTCGATAGATGGATACCGTGCTTTTTGTCAGAATACATTTTATGTTGCATATAATGGAAATGAATTATATCGGGAGAATCAAGGTGTATTAGGAGAGAATGTATCAGCAAGTTTAATCTCAATGCATGCTCCGCGTCATATCGTTCAAAGTGGTTTGACCCAGCGTGCTTTAGCCTATGGTATTGCTGTTAAGCTAAAGGAGCTAGAAGATTCTGGTAAGATAGATGCCATGTTAAAAAAGAAGGCTGCGGATATATCAACTGCTCCTAAGCACAGCATTATTCGTCTTGATCGTGATACCAATAAGAGTTTTTCATACTCCTTCGAATTAGAGCTTGCTGAAAATCCTGTAGATTTAAAGAATGCATTCCGAGGTGTCTTGCAAGAATTTGCAAAATCGCTTAAAGAGGATTATATTGATGCGTTCCCTTCGGCAGATATCGCATCTCTCGAAGTGTTGTTCTCTGGTTTTAAACGAGATGGGCTCCGTTTAAGTGGTAGTGCGGCAGTATTAACTTTAAAGCCTATTTCTTTTGAATATAATTCGCATAATAGAATAGGAACTATGTCGGTGCGTTTTGTCAAAGGTCAGTCGTCAGAAGCTTCAGTTTGGATTCGCAGAAATATTAAAACGCTTGTTCGAGATAAGAATGTCGCTTTAACTAACGGATCACGACCATTGGAAGGGAAGTTTATCATAATTAATGAAAAAATTAATGGTAATGTGATGACGATAGAGTTTAAGGCAGAATGATAAAGAGAGAGTTTCGCAATGCTGTCTATAATTTAAAAACTGGTAAGGTTGTGTGAAAAGGTATCCAAAGAAAGATAAAACTATAATGAAGCCTTTTTCTGCTTTTATTCTTTTTTCTGTTTTCTTATCTTGCATTGCTGGATGCGTGCATGAGCGTAGGGCTTATTTTGTTTCTGTCGAGGGAGGAATAAAGCCGATTACTACTCGTAATCGTTATACATTGGTTGACGCGAAGCACAAAGCAGAAACGGCCAATGTGGATGTGATGTCTGGTAGTACGTATGAATTGCAGTTTACGAATGAAAATTTAAAGCGATTTCAGCCAGGTGTTTTTTCGGATGATGGTGTCCCTTTTGTGCTTAAATGGAAGGAGCTTAAAAGAGATCGCTTTGACTATGCTCCTTTATCGGCTTTTACTCTTTGTACGATTCCCGGCTTTGGCGGTGGTGAAAGGTCATGCCGTAATACTATAGAAGTTCAGAATAATCCAGATGCACATATAGAGTATGATGAGTATTGGCAGCGGCGACATGCGATTGCTAACACTCCGATATCATATTTGTTCTATAGAGGCAATGCATCTGCTCCAAAAGAATTGAAGGAGTATAGCTTTATTCAAGAGATTGGAGCTGGTGATAGCTTCTCTCGTGATGAAGGAATAGAATTGAAGGCATACGCTATCGCGGCATTGTTGAAAAAGATGGAAGATAACGGTTTGATTGCAGAGGCGAATAATAAGCATGCAGATAGAAATGAGACGTTTCAAAATTCGGTGAGTGACAAATATGAGATTGTAGAGTTTGAGAAGAATGATGATTGCGCTTACCGTTATTCATTCGCTCTGAAACGCCGTGACAGCGGCAGTGTTGCAGTACGTGAATCGCGGGAATTGAAAAAGATTTTAAGGGCAATGATTCGTGAAGATTATCTATTATCCTTTCCTGATGTTTCCAGATCGGTTGTCATTGATTTTCCGAAGTTCTCTTTGCAGAACGGGAGGGTGGTAGG
This sequence comes from Kiritimatiellia bacterium, assembly GCA_017631385.1. Lineage (GTDB taxonomy): Bacteria > Verrucomicrobiota > Kiritimatiellia > RFP12 > UBA1067 > UBA1067. The sequence goes on along the minus strand of JAGBTH010000068.1, from coordinate 43,471 downwards.
AAACGCGGTCGCTTTAACCTTCTCCGTTGCATCATTGGAATACGATTCTCATCGTCGAAGGGGCGTTATGCGGATAAGGATTGGGGAAAATCAGTTTGAAGATGCAAGGAAATATGCAAGAAAGAACATCGAGTCGATCGCAAGAGATAAAAACATCGCGCTTGATGCGAAAACCATACCTCCGTCCGCAGTGTTTTATCTCGAAGGCGAGAAGTTGAACGGTGGAATGCTCGAAATTTCATTCAGAGTGGAGTAGGCAATGGCCAGAAAATTATACATTCTCGTTGTCAGTGTGATGTCGCTGCTTGTGGGGTGCCGATACGGGCGTATGGCGGCATCGGCAAATGTTCAAGATTATGGAGAAAAGGTTTCGACAAAGTACCGTTATCGGGTTGTTTCGGAAGAAAAAGATTTGTATGGAAGGTCTCAGGGGGATAGATTGCAAGAATATCAGCCAGATGTATTTTCGGATGATGGCATACCGATAGTGATTACGAATAAAAAAATTTATCACAAGAAATCAGGATCACTATCTAGGATGTTTTCTCTTATGACGATTGGTGTATTTCCTTCTTTCACTACTGCTCATTATCATCAGCGAACTTCAGTTTCTATTGAGTCAAAAGAGATTTTCTCATTTGATGTTTGTGTTTACGATGATATGGCTTCTTCACTAATTCCGCTTTTCGCCGGAATGGTTCATTTTAGTGATATGAAATCATGTTTCCCATCTACGGGCAAGTTTTATTCATTCAATTACGATATGAATTCTTTGCATTATTTGCAAATTGTGGAGTTGCATGAAAAGGCATCGGCATACGGAATAGCAGTTAAACTCAAGGAGGCTGAACAGTTGGGGTTGATCAATCAAAATCTTGTGGCAAAGGCGCGAGTGGGGATAGCGATGACTGATATCTTGGCGACGGTCCAGAAGATTATTGATGATGATGCCGCACGTCGTGGCGTTCAGGTCTCGGTAGATAAGAATAAACAAGGGTCGCCGTTTGAGATCACACGATGTGAAGCCGAACAGGGGAAGGATTTTTCGTATGTGTTTGCGTTGCGGCGAAAAGGTGGTGAAGGCATAACATTTGCAGATTACAGTGTTGTTCGCAGCGTTTTCCGCTCTGCTATAAGAACACATTACGCTTCGTTGCATCCTGACATTAATCCTCGTACATTAGAGATTGATTTTACGGATTATACATTGAAAGCAGGAACTGTAAGTGGTCGCGTGGCAGTTCTCTCGATTTCTCCCGAATCTCTTTCGTATGATTCCCGCACAAGAAAAGGCATTATCCGTGTCCGTGTTCAAAACGGACAGTTTGAAGATGTACGGCGATGGATCAGACGCAATATTGGCGACCTTGCCCGAAAGAGCAATATTGAAGTCATGGGTGATGCCGTGCCGAAGGAGGGCCGCTTTTTCTCTGAACGAGAAGAGATGAAGGATGGTGTCCTCGAAGTTTCGTTTACAATAGAATAAATAAAGGAGTTAACGATGAAAAGCATAGTTAAAATTATCAGTCCTCTTGTACTTGTTTGTATTTCAGGATGTATTACAGAAAGTGTACGAGATTCTTCGGTCGCGAAGGTTAAAAATCTTGGCTCAAATATTTCAACGCGTCAACGTTATAGTCTTGTTTGTGGTTATCAAGGAGAAGGTACGCAGGCAATAGAAACGAATTGGAAGTTTCTTTCGGAGCATCAGCCAAATGTATTCAGAGTAGAAGGTGGTATTCCTATTGTGCTTCGTGCTAGATTAAAAAATGGAGATTTTCATTCTACATCACAGTTTGGATCGTTTTTATTGTCGCTATTTAGTTTACAGATAATTCCCCATACACAAAAACAAGAAGCGATATATGAATGTGTAATTGAGATTGAAGGCATTGAGAATGTACACGCTTCCTTTGAGATTTTGAATGTTGGTGATCGTGCAACTTCTCATTTATTCCCATCTCCATTGTTGTGGCATACCGATTCGCCTGCTGTCGAAGGACACTGTGTTTTTAGTCAACACACTCAAACTATGACAATGACTTATCCATTCGTAAGTGAAATATATAATCAAAATAAAGGAGTTTTGGGTGATGGACATGAGGCATATGGATCTGCTGCACTTGGCAGTTTTAAAGGTCCTGATTTTTCCACAGGGCTTGAGCAAAGATCTCTCGCTTATGGTCTTGCTGTTAAATTAAAAGAATTGGAAGATTCCGGCAAGATAGATGCCATGTTAAAGAAGAAGACGGCGGATGTTTCTACGGCTCCTAAGCACAATATTGTCCGACTTGACCGCGATTCCAATAACAATTTCTCATATGCTTTTGAACTTGAGCTTGTTAAGAATCCGGCGGATTTCAAGAAAGCGTGGCAGAAGGTCTTGCAGGATTTTGCCAAATCTCTTAAAGAGGATTATGTTGATGCGTTCCCTTCGGCAGATATCGCATCGCTCCAGGTGTCGTTTTCGGGCTTTAAACGAGATGGTCTTCGTTTAAACGGTAGTGCGGCTGTATTAACTTTAAAGCCTATTTCTTTGGAATATAATTCGCATAATAGAATAGGAACTATGTCGGTGCGTTTTGTCGAAGGTCAGTCGTCAGAAGCTTCAGCTTGGATTCGCAGAAATATTAAAACGCTTGTTCGGGATAAGAATGTCGCTTTGACTAACGGATCACGACCATCGGAAGGGAAATTTATCATAATTAATGAAAGTATTAGTGGTAACGTGATGACGATAGAGTTTAAGGCAGAGTAATAAGGAGAGGGTTTCTTTAAAAATAAATTTATTTTTTTTTGTGGAACGAAAATATTTTTTAGGGTTAAAATTTGGTTAAAAATGTGCTCTAATTTCAAATGAAATAAAATCCCATCGTTTTACCCCCTCACGAGCTCGACGATGAGAGGTGCGCACTAATTAAAAATCTTGGCGATTCTGTGGACTTTAAAGGGTGAGTTGTGATATAATAAGAAGATATATTGTTATAACGACAAATAGGAAATAAAAAAATGTCAAAGGAATCCTTGTTTATTAAGAACATCTGGAAGTGGCTTGTGCTGCTTATTCTAGCTGTAGGTTCGGTTTATCTTGTAATGCCTCCTAAGGAGAAGGTTCGCTTAGGCCTTGATCTCGCTGGTGGTACTCGTTTTACGCTTGAGGTCGATAGAGACCGTTTAAAAGCGAATCTTCTCGATGAGTCGCCTAATCTCAGCGCTGAAGAGCTTAATAAGCGTGAGGCTGAGGTTCTTAACGATAGCGAGGATCGTATTGTTGAGATTATTCGTCGTCGTGTTGATGCTATGGGTACTAACGAGCCTGTTATTCAGCCTGTTAAGAATGACGAATCTCCTAGATTTATCGTTGAGTTGCCCGGCGCTAGGAAGGAGGCTTCTGACGCGGCTCGTGAGCGTCTTAGCGAAATGTCGTCTCTTGAATTCCGCTTTGTTTATATGCGCGAAAGAGATCTTTTAAATGATCTTGAGCTTAATGAATCAGCTCCTAAGGGCTATAGACGCGTTGACGGTGGCTTTGTTAAAGCTGCTGATTTTTTAACTGTTTCTACTAACGCCAATTATTTAGCTGAATTGGCTAAGTTCGGTATTAAGGATCGCTCGATTCAGCGCGATGTTAAGTTTATCTTCCAGCGTGATGAGAGTAATCCCTTTGTTATTGATGCCAATGGCCGTAAAAACGCTAAATATATCGGTCGCTTCGTAGAGAAGAAGATTCGCCTTAAAGGTGAGGATCTTGATTCTGCTAGAGCGGTATCTTCGGATAATCTCGCTGGCGGATATGTTATTGATTTTAAGTTGAAGGATAAGGATGGCTTGCCAGCTAAGTTCCGTAAGCTTACTGGTAACAATATTGGTCGTCAGCTTGCGATTATTCTTGATGGTGAGTTGATTTCTTCACCTGTCATTAACGATGCTATTGGTGCTAATGGTCAGATTACCGGTAATTTTAGCTTAGAAGAGGCTATGACGCTCGCTAATGACCTTAATATCGGCGCTCTTCCAGCTCCTCTTAAGATAGCTGCTACATCTGAGGTTGCTGCTACCGTTGGTACAGATGCGATTAACTCTGGTATTTACGCCGCGTCGATCGGATTCCTTCTCGTAGCGATATTTATGGTGTTTTATTATTGGGGTGCTGGTTTTGTTGCGAATATCGCGCTCTTCCTCGATGTATTCCTCTTGCCCGTATCGCTTTTCTTAGTAGCGAGCCTCCTCGGTGTTTTCGTTGATAATGTTGAGGGCGCTACTGGTCAGTTCCAGCTTCCTGTATTGACGATGCCTGGTATTGCTGGTCTCGTTCTTACTCTCGGTATGGCTGTCGACGCTAACGTTCTTATTTACGAACGCATTCGCGAGGAGTTTGCTCGTGGTGCTACTGCGGGTAAGGCCGTCAGCGCTGGTTATGCTAAGGCTTTCACTGCGATCGTCGACTCTAATATTACGACGATCTTAACTGGTATTATCCTTTATGTTGTCGGTACGGGTCCTGTTCGTGGTTTCGCTATTATGCTTACGGGCGGTGTCGTTATTTCGATGTTTACCGCTATTGTTGTTACGCGTCTTGTTTTCGATCACACGACCGATCCTAACCGCACTAAGCCCTTTAAGATGGTTCAATTCTTTAAGAATCCTAATTTTGACTTTGTATCGTTAGGTAAGAAGTGCGTAATTATTTCGGCTGTTATTATCGTTGCTACGCTTGGCTTGTTTACCTATAGAGTATTTACTAAGCCTACGAGCGTGCTTGCTGTAGATTTAACTGGTGGTACTTCTATCGTTTATGATGTTAAGGCGGGTGAGGCTAATGTCGGTGAGATTCGCAAGGCGATTAATTCGTTCGACAATGCCGCGCTCATTCAGACTGGTGATAATGGCAGCATTCTCTCTATTAAGACTGGTGTTGATAAGGGTGATACCGAATCTCAGATTAAGAAGCTTATCGATAGCTCCGAAGCTCTCAAGGGCTTAGAGCTCGAGCTTAAGAGCTGCGATCAGATCGGTCCTACGGTCGGTAACGATTTGAGATCGTCTGGAACTAAGGCTGTAATCTTCTCGCTTATTGCGATTTTGATTTACATCGGTTTCAGATTCCGTTTTGGCTTTGGTCTCGGTGGTATTGTTGCGCTCGCTCACGACGCGTTTATCGCTCTTGGTCTTTTCTCGCTCTGTGGTCGTCAGGTTTCGCTTATTGTAGTTACGGCTCTCTTGACGATTATCGGATACTCAATTAACGATACAGTCGTTGTATTTGACCGTATTCGCGAAATTCTCAAGCGCGATTCACGTACACCTTTGAAGGATGTTTGTAACGCGGCGATTAACTCTTGCCTTGGTCGTACCTTCATTACGTCTTTGACAACGTTCTTCACTGTCGCGGTGCTCTTCATCTTTGTCGATGGTTCGATTTACGACTTCGCTCTTACGATGCTCTTCGGTATTATAGCAGGTACCTATTCGTCGGTATTCATTGCAACTCCCGTGATGATGTGGTGGTATCGTAATAAGCGTCCTTCGTTTAATGATGAGGATGTTAAAGAAGTCAAGTAAATAAGACTTTGTATAAAAGAAATCGCCTCTTAGTAGGGGCGATTTCTTTATTTTAATTAATAGAGGTGTTTTATGGCTGAAGAAGTAAAAGTTAAATTGATCGAGTCTGAAGAAGTTCGTCAGCGTCTTGCTGAGCTTAAAAAGAATTCTGACGATATGGCCTCATATATTAAGATTGATGAGCGCAGGGCTAACTTAGCTAAACTTGAAGATCTTCAAGCCCAGGGTGACTTTTGGAACAATCAGAATAAAGCTCGCGAAGTTATTGCCGCGACAAATGCTGAAAGAGCCTATACTGTTCCCTACGACTCTCTTTTAAAAACGATTGAAGATGCCCAAGTAATGTTTGAGCTCGCCGAAATGGAAGAAGGTGAGGCTCAGCAGATAGCTTTTAAAGATACTCTTAGTGAATGCGATAAAGCGGATCAGTATTTCTCTAAGCTTAGAATGCAGTCTTTGCTCGGCGGTAAATTCGACCAGTGCAATGTATTCGTTAAGCTTCATGCTGGTCAAGGCGGCACTGAAGCGTGTGACTGGGTCGCGATGCTTTATCGAATGTATCAGCGCTATGCCGAGAGTCAAGGTTGGAAAGTTGAAGAATACGATGTCCAGGTTGGTGAAGAAGCTGGCTATAAGGATGTCTACTTCCGCGTCGAGGGCTCTTATGCGTTCGGTATGCTTAAGGCTGAACGCGGCATTCATCGTCTTGTTAGAATTTCGCCATTTGACGCGAATAAGCGCCGCCAGACATCATTCGCTTCGATGGAGACCGTCGCAGAAATTAATGACGATATTGACGTTGAGATAAAAGACGAAGATCTTCGCATTGATACTTATCGTGCCGGTGGTGCTGGTGGTCAGCACGTTAATAAGACTGACTCCGCCGTTCGTCTTACTCACTTGCCGACTGGTATAGTGGTGGCATGTCAGAAGGAGCGCTCTCAGCACATGAATAAAGAGAAGGCGATGAACATGCTTCGTGCTCAGCTTTATGAATATTATGAAGATCAGAAGAAGGCTGAGATGGATCGTTTTTATGGCGCTAAGTCTGAGAATGGTTGGGGTAGTCAGATTCGCTCTTATGTCTTCTGTCCTTATACTATGGTCAAGGATCTAAGAACCGAAACTGAAACGAGCGATGTAAATGGCGTTATGGATGGTAATATTCAGCAGTTTATTGAGTCTTGGCTTCAGATGAAAGCGAGCGAAAATTAAGTGGCTTTTGAAAATGGAGTGAATTGGCGACCGATTGAGCCTGAAAAGCGCGGGCTACACACTTCATTTGCTTCTGCAGTAGAAGCGTCGATTAAGAATTTATCGTATGTTCCTGATTCTTTTTTCGACTGTTTAAAGGATAAATGGAATGAGCTTTTTCCTAATTTTGGAGCGACGCCAGGTCGCCGCGAAGGCAATAAGCTTTTTCTTTACGTAAAAAGCGCTCCTGCGCTTTTTACGCTACGTTCTAAACTCGCTGCCGTAAAACGTACTCTTCTACTTTTACCGGGTGCTCCTAAGAGGCTTGAGGTTTATTTGGAGATTCGGAAATGACTTTTTCGGTAGCTGCCTTTTTGGCCGTGACTTTTACACGCGCTCTTGTAGCAACTGATTCTCTCGATCCAGTTAAGGCTCAGTCGACGTATGATTGCCACGCTGTTCAATTATTATATGATACGCCTCTTGAGATTGATTACAGCGCAAGACCTTATAAAACCAAGTCTGGTGTGTGCGAATTGGTAAATCTATCATCTGATGGCTTAACATATAGTTTTAAAATGGTTTCGTCGACATCTCTTACTGCATACGATGTAAAGCGCAGTATTGATAGGCTGAGAGATCGAGATAATCCATCCCCAGGCTCTTGGACGATGAAGAATGTAGATGATGTTATCGTTACGGATGAGCGGTCTTTTAAGATTCATCTTAAAGATAAGCAACATGTTTTTCCATGGATGTTGACGATGGCGTATTGTGCGATTCAGGGTAAGAACGATGAGTCAACTGGTCCATATAAATTAAAATCATGGTGGCGTAATTACGAGCTTGTTTTTGAACGTAATCCTGATTGGCGTGGGTGGGCGCTTTCAGAGGATGGCGGCTTAAATGCGTTTAATGAAGTGCGATATATAGTTGTAGGAGATGTCTCTACTCAATGGTTAATGTTTTTAAATGGTGAAATTGACATTTTAGGTGAAATCGCCCGTGATAATTGGAGTTCTGTAATGAATGAAGAAGGGCGTCTTCACCCCTCGCTTGAAGCTCGCGGCATCAGACTTTGTGGAGGAGCTCCCGCTAATGAGGTTCGTTATATCGGGATGAATATGAATGATCCTGTTTTAGGTAAGAATAAAAAATTGCGGCAGGCTTTATCATGTGCATTTGATTTTCCTAGGTGGAAGCTCTTTTATAATAATAGTATTTGCGAAATAACAGGGCCTGTGCCTCCAACTGTCGAAGGATGTCTTACAACGCCGTTCGAGTATTCCTTTAATCTAGAAAAAGCTAGAAAACTCCTTAAAGAGGCTGGTTATCCCGATGGTATTGATCCAACTACAGGTCGCAGTCTTCAAATTTCTCTTTCTATTGGGCGACCTACTCAGGATAGTCGTGAAGCAGGTGAATTAGTGGCGAGTTTTTTCGCTAAAATAGGCGTGAAAATTGAACTTAAATTTCAGACTTGGCATGCATTTCTTAATTCGGTTAATAAGGGTAATGTTCAGCTTTATATGATGGCGTGGGTTGCTGATTATCCAGATCCTGAGAATTTTCTTCAACTTTTTCATTCTAAAAATAAAAGTCCAGGTTCTAATCGTTCATGCTATGATAATCCTGAATACGATTTAGAATATGATAAGGCTATGGCGGCGTTAAATAAAGAAGATCGCATTAAGCATTGGCATCGTTGTCAGGAGATATTAAGAGAGGATTGTCCTTGGATATATACCCACATTACCAGGAATTATACTCTTGTAAATTCACGGGTTGGTAATTATATACCTAACGATTTTCCTTATGGTCACGAGAAGTATTATAGGGTTTTAAAAAAATGAATACGCTTTTTATAGATCGTTCAACCGATAAAGGATCTTTAGCTTTAGTTAAAGATGGAGTCGTAGTTGCCAGCGCGGAGCTTAATTCAGTCGGGATTAATAGTGGCGCGTGGGTGAGTGAAGTTCGTGCTTTTTTAGCTGATGCTTCGCTTGATGGTATTGTCGTGGGGACAGGCCCAGGCTCCTTCGCCGGCATAAGGGCGGCGTTAGCCTTCGCTCAGGGTTATGCAATAGGATCGGCTTGCACTGTTAAGGGACTTCCCTCGCCGTGTGCTTTCGCGCCAACTGAAGGGCCTTTGGCTGTCGTTGGAGACGCTAGAAGAGGTAAGTACTGGGTTGCTTTATTTGATGGACCTAAACTCGTTACAAATATTTTTCAGGTTGATGGAGAGATGCTGCATTTAAGAGTTCCCATTGGAGTTAAAGTGGTAACTCCCGATGCAGCTCGAATAGAATCGCTTTTAAAGGAAACGTTTGGCTCTGATTATGCTGGTGGAGTATGCCCTACGGCATCAGCTCTAGCGGCCGCGGCACTAGCTAATCCATCGTTTCTTGTCTCTGAGCCATTGCCGGTTTATTTAAACCCGGCTGTTCGTGATTAGTATTTTTATTATGATATAATATAATTATGAAAAGAAACTGCTTATTTTTTACGATAATATTCTTATTTGCTTTTACGTATACTGCTCATTCGTTAGAAATTGAGCGTGTATTCCGTCCTGCGCGTGTTACGAGAGGTAATACGAATGTAATTCGAATTCAGCCGATTGATGAAGCCGCTTGGCTTTGGATTTCTGGTGATAACGGGCTTACTGAAAAGGGTGATGAGACACCTCACTCTAAAAGTGTTGCTAAGGGTAAGGTAAAGTTTTTGAAGTTTAAAAATGAGTTTGAGGTTGCTCAAGGCGACGGGGAGCTTAGTTTTGATGTTTCAGCTGACGAGAGATTTTATCTTACGATTGATGGTCAATTTGTAGCACGTGGGCCCAATCGCGCGGCAGTTGAGAATTGGCAGTATCAGACTTATCGAATTAAAGATTTAAAGCCAGGTAAACATATTATAGAGGCTGTTGTTTGGAAGACTGGCGATCACGGGCCTCTCGCCCAGCTTTCACATCGCGGCGGATTTGCGCTTAAGGCTGAAGGTGTGTATGATGCTAAGCTTACTACTGGTAAGGGAGTATGGCAGGTAGGCTGGATAGATGGTATAAAACCAATTGGATTCGCTAATAAAGTATGGGGTACTGGCTCTCAATTCGAAATTACAGGGCGCGGGCCATACGCTGTTAATCCTGAAAAATGGTCTACGACAGCTGTTGTTCGTAAACCTGTAAAGTGGACTGGTCCTGATATGTGGGGTCTTAGAATGGGCGGGTGGATGCTTTATCCTACTCAGCTCCCCGATCAGACAGAAGATAAGATATCCGTCGGAACTGTAAAAGCTGTAGCTCGTACAACTAAATGGCGCGAGGAACATATTTTTACAAAAGCTGAGATGGAAGATTCTCTCGTTGAGAAATTTAATAAGTTCTTTAAAAATGGTGGTGAACTTATTATTCCCGCTAATACTAAACTTCAGCTTGCTGTAGATTTAGGTGTTTATACATGCGCATATCCTATTCTTAGAATGAAGGGCGCTAAGGGCGCTCGTGTCGCTTGGACTTGGACGGAGTCGGCACGCTCAGCTGATAAAAGGCGAAAGGCTAATCGATCCGAGATTATTGGTAAGTTTCTTGAAGGATATGGCGATGACTTTATTTCAGATGGTGAGGAAGGTGAATTTTCGTCACCATGGTTTAGGTGTGGACGCTGGTGTCGTATTGATATTGAGACACTAGGCGAGGATCTTGTATTAAAGGATATGCATTTAATAGAGTCGCGCTATCCTGTTGAGCTTGAAAGCACATTCGAGGCTAAGGCTGACGCGCGATTCGCTGAGATCCGTAAGATTTGCGCCAGAGCGATGCAGATGTGTTGTCATGAAATGCTTTTTGACTGTCCTTATTATGAGCAGCAGATGTATCCTGGTGATTCTCGTGTTGAGCTTTTGGTTTTAGCGGCGATGTCGCGTGACGATAGAATTATTAAGCGTGCGATTGAAATATTTGAGCTCGCTACCCGCGATGATGGTTCATGCCCGATGAATTTTCCGACGCGCGGCATTCAAGAGTCGTATACCTATACGCTTTGCTATTTACTTATGTATGGTGATTATTTAGCTCACGGTTCAGATTACGAGTGGTTAAGAGCGCGTATCCCTGGAATGCGTAAGTCTATGTCGGGTGTAGAGTATTACGAAAATAACGAAGGGCTTTTACAAAATCTTCCTGGTTGGAGCTTTATGGATTGGGCTGTCGATTGGCCTAATCAGGGTACGGCTCCCGATAGTCGTTTCGGTTTTGGAATGAGTATTGAGATGAATTTATTTTGGGTATTGGCGATGCAGTCGGCTGCGAATGTCGAAATGGCATTTGGTAACGATCTTCAAGCTCAGTATTGGCTTAATAAGTGTGAAAAGTTAAAAAAGAAGATTGTTGAAAAATTCTGGTGTGAAAAGCGTGGGCTTCTTTCTGATACACCCGCTATGAAGTATTTCTCGGAGCACGCTCAGGCTTTAGCGATTATTGGAGATGTCTTACCTGAAGATAAGCGTGAGAGGGCGTTTAAGCACCTTATTGAAGATAACGATCTTTCGCGCTGTACAGTATATTTTTCATATTACCTCTTTGAGGCGTACTTTAAGATGGGTCGAGCCGATTTATTCTTAAAGCGCCTTGATATGTGGCGCGGGTATATTGATTTAGGTGTTACAACCTTACTTGAAAAGCCCGAGAACGAGAATATTGAATCTCGTAGTGATTGTCATGCTTGGGGAGCTCATCCTATTTGGTTTATGCAAACGGGACTCGCCGGCATAAAATCAGGCGCGGCATTTTTTAAGAAGGTTTGTATAGTGCCTAATCCAGGCAGCCTCAGCGAAATTAAATCGAGCCACCCTCATCCGAACGGATGGGTTAAGGTAGATCTTAAGTTTAATGGCGATAAAGTCTCTGGTGAAGTTTATACTCCTGTGGAGGGAGAATTTGAGTATAAGGGCTTTAAGCAGGTTTTGACTAAGGGTAAGAATATTATCGTAGCTCAATAATGGCGTCGACTCCAAAAGATAGCGGTAATACAGAAGAGCTCGAAACGGTAGGCGGCGTAATTAAAAGCGTCGTTTATCGTAACGAAGAGAATGGATATACGGTTCTTCATGTAGAGCCTCCCTCGGAGTTTGAACTTGCTAGAGCGCGCGAGATTACGATAGTTGGTAAAACTCAAGCTGCGTGGGAGGGAGAGGAAGTTTCCGCTAAGGGGCGTTGGGTTTCGGATAAGGTTCACGGTCGTCAGTTTAAGGCTGATGAAATAGTGTGCGTGGCGCCTAAATCATTAGTTGGTATTGAACGGTACTTAGCCTCAGGCCTTATTAAGGGTATTGGTAAGGTTTTAGCTAAACGCATAGTTTCTAAATTTGGTGAAGATACGCTTTATGTTTTATCGCATCAATCCGCGAGGCTTTCAGAAGTTCCTAAATTAGGTCGATCTAAAATAGAGCAGATTCGAAAGAGTTGGCATGCCAACGAAACGATGCGTGAGAGTATGATTTTTGGTCAGACGTATGGTATTAGCGTCGCTAAAATGACTAAAATTGTGCGTAAATACGGTCCAGACGCAATAGCGATAATAAAGGGTGATCCTTATCAGTTGTGCCGCGATATTTGGGGGATTGGCTTCGCTACAGCCGATAAAATTGCTCTTTCGGTTGGTATTCCGTCTGATTCGCCATTGCGCGCACGCGCGACAATATCGTATACGCTCGAAACTGAGGCTGAAGACGCGGGGCATTGCTGGACTTATGAGAATGATCTACTCTTGCATGCGAACGAGCTTACGGGAATAGCGACTGAGATTCTCTCGTCAGCTTTAGAAGATGAAATTACAGCCTCGCGTATAGTAGCGCTACCTGCGGATGTAGAAGGTGGAGTAAGGAAGATTTGCTTAAGGCATATTTATGCCTCCGAATGTAAAGTAGCTAAAAATGTTCGTCGCATTCTCGCTGCGCCTTCATCGTTTAAGCCGATAGATGCTGATAAAGCTTTAGAATGGTGGCAGTCAAAAGCGGGGTTTAATCTGGCCTCAGCCCAATCACTCGCACTAAAGCGGTGTTTAGAAAATAAGTTTTCTATAATTACAGGTGGCCCTGGTGTTGGTAAAACTACGATAGTTAGAGCGCTAGTCGAGGTTTATAAAAGACGAAATCTTAAAGTCGTACTCGCAGCTCCCACAGGTCGCGCGGCTAAGCGCATGACAGAATCAGTCGGTGTTGAAGCCCAGACGATTCATAGGCTTTTAAAGTGGAATCCTGTAACGAATCGTTTTACTTTCGATGAAAGTAATAGGTATGAGGGTGATGTCTTTATTTTTGATGAGACTTCGATGATTGATATTAAACTGGCGGCTAATTTATTATCGGCGATTCCCGATGGTGCGTCTGTAGTATGGGTTGGCGATACAGATCAGCTGCCGAGCGTTGGACCTGGTAGTGTACTAGGAGATTTTATCTCATCAGGCGCAATTGCGTCAACGAAGTTGGATTTAATCTTTCGTCAAGATGTATCGGGCTTAATAGTTCGCAACGCTCATAATGTAAATCAAGGCTTACCTTTCGAAATCGCTTCAGGTGATAGTGATTTCTATTTTGTACGCTGCGAAGACGCTGAGATATGCGTCAAAAGGGCGATAGAGTTTATGACAGAGCGCATCCCGCGTAAGTTCGGTCTAAAACCATTAGAGGATATCCAAGTGTTAACGCCGATGCGACGTAATCTTTTAGGGACAGAGAATCTGAATTTTGAGCTTCAAAAGGCTCTTAATCCTAAGGGCGATGCGATAATTCGGGCTGGAGGAGCGTTCCGGGTTGGCGATAGAGTAATGCAGCTTAGGAATAATTACGATAAGGATGTTTATAATGGCGATACAGGATTTGTTAAGTCGGTTGATCCCCTAGACCGAAAGATGGTAGTTTCATTTGATGGTAGGCCAGTTAGTTATGATGCGGGCGATTTGGACGAGCTGGTTTTAGCTTACGCTACAACGATTCATAAGTCCCAAGGTAGTGAATATCCTGCAGTAGTGGTAATAGTTCATACTCAGCATTATGTTATGCTTCAGCGAAATCTGCTATATACAGCGATAACGCGCGGCAAAAAACTTGTTTTGGTTATTGGAGTTCCATACGCGGTAGATAAGGCGATCCAAACGAATACTGTTCGCGAGCGCCGCACATCGCTTTCGGGATTATTATCGATTACGGCATAATCTAGTTAGTCGGGGGTATTGACTTTTAGGGGGGAGTTTTGGTATCATATTCGCCACTTGCATGGAGAGATGGCAGAGCCTGGTTGAATGCACATGACTCGAAATCATGCATACCCGCAAGGGTATCGGGGGTTCGAATCCCTCTCTCTCCGCCAATTAAGTTTCCCCGCGGGCGTAATTCAATGGCAGAATAGGAGCTTCCTAAGCTTCTTACGTGGGTTCGATTCCCATCGCCCGCTCCATTGTGTGTGTGTTGGTGAATGATTACTCGGCTTTCTATTTCGAATCTTGCCATTATTGAAAAGGCAGAAGTTGATTTCGCTCCTGGGCTTAATGTTTTGACGGGCGAGACAGGATCTGGTAAAAGCGTTATTATGGGCGCTATTGGGCTAGCTTTAGGCGCCAGGTCTGATGCTTCTTCTGTTCGTGATGGTGAAGAGAATTCCCGTATCGAAGCGGAATTTGAGGTCGGCGAGAAGCGCGACTTGGTGAATTCTGTTTTGTCTGATGCGGGGCTACCTAATTGTGAAGATGGCGAGCTTATTATTCGCCGCGTACTTTCTGGCTCTGGCGCCGGTAAGGTATGGGTCAATGATTCGAGAACTACTTTAACTACACTTAAAAATTTAGCTAGAGTTTTAGTAGATATTCATGGCGCTCGCGCTAATCAGAGTTTATTAGAAGAATCATTTCAACGTCATACGCTCGATAAGAGCGCCAAGATTGATTTAGAAGAATATTCTAAGGCGTGGAGAGAGTTAGCTGCGAAACGCTCTGAGATAGATTCGCTACTTTCGTCTACGGCGTCAGAAGATGAATTAGATCTTCTTCGTTATCAGGTTGGTGAGTTAGAGGCGGCTAGACTTACGATAGAAGATGATGAAATTGAGGAGCGTCATGCCGCTGCTGCTCATGCCGAAGAAATTGTCGAAATCGCCAGTTCCATAGCTGATGTTTTAGGTGGGGATAATGGCGTAGCTGAGCGTCTTATTTCTTTGCAGCCTAAATTTAATCGTCTTAAAAAGTATTTTAAAGAATCTGACGATTGGGCTAATGAAGCTGAAGATGCGACCATTAAGATTCAAGAGCTTTCGCGAGCAATCGCCGATGCGATGACGAAAATCGATGCTGATCCAGCTGAATTAGAAGAGCTTGATGCGAGATTGTCGATAATTAATCGTCTTAAGCGTAAGTACCTTAAAAATGGCGAGAATACAGTTGAAGCGCTTTTGGCGGTTTTATCGGCTAAACGCGAGAGATTAGATTCGATTGAAGGGTTTGATGTTAAACTCGCTCAACTTCGTAAAGCTGAGAGCGCGGCGCTTGAGACTGTAAAAAAGGTTGGCGCTAAACTTTCTAAAGAGCGCAGTATGGCGGGTGAGAAACTTTCTAGATTAGTTACGCGCCAGCTCCGCGATCTTGGGTTTTTAAAGGCTAAGTTTTATGTCGATTTCGAGAAAACTGAGCCTACTAGTGGCGGGTGCGAGAAGGTTTGTTATATGTTCGAGCCTAATCTCGGCGAGAGCGCGAAACCACTCGCCGAAATCGCGAGCTCTGGCGAAATAGCGCGCGTTATGTTAGCGCTAAAGAGCGTACTCGCGCTTAATGATGGGGCTGATACTGTTATTTTTGATGAGATTGATGCTAATGTCGGTGGCGAAGTCGCTCGGCAGGTCGGTGAGAAAATGCGACTTATAGGCTCAAAGCGCCAGGTAATCGCGATTACTCATTTACCCCAGAGCGCTGTTTTCGCTTCGCGGCATTTAGTAGTTTCGAAATCAGTTGTCGGTGGGCGAACTTTAACGGCTATTAAAGAGGTCGTTGATAAGGAGCGCGTTAAGGAAATTGCTCGTATGCTCGGTGGCGAGGCGTCGATGCCAATTGTTGGTGAGCACGCTAAAGAACTTTTGGCGAGTGCGGCGAAAAAGTAAAATTTAGTTTCAAGAAAGAGAAAGTTATAATATGGCTAAGGCACGTGATAAGAATTCTATTCAAATAGAATGTGAAATTAAAAAGAGTTACACGGTTAACTTTGTTGATGATTTATTCGCTGAGGATAATGCGGCGTTTTCGGATATTCTTCGCTCGCTCGCTCAGTCTGAAACTCCTAATGTACTTTTAGTAGCTGATCAGAATGTAGTCCAAAAGACTCAGTCGCTTGGAACTAGAATTGGCAAGTATTTTCAGAGATATGGTGTAAAGATGGCCTCGGCTCCAGTTGTTTTAAGCGGGGGCGAGAAGAATAAGTCTGATAATTTTCAAAGCGTTATGACGCTTGTTGCGTCTATGGTAGACTCTAAAATCGGGGCTAATGATATAGTTATAGCGTTAGGAGGCGGGGCTACGCTAGATATAGCGGGGTATGTCGCATCTCAGGCGCGCGGCGGAGTAAAGTTAGTTCGCGTTCCTACGACGCCCGCGGCGATGGTTGATGCCGCGTATGCAGAGATGGCGGCTATAGATTATCAGAGTGTTAAAGATGCTCTGCGCGTTCCGTGTATTCCTGATAGCGTTGTAATTGATGTAGCTTTCGCTTCTACAGTATTAGATGGTGTATGGTGCGGCGGTTTAGGCGAAATTGTACGACATGCTGCTGTTAAGGATTCTTCGCTTATGAAGAAGTTCGCTAAGGTAGTTGAAAAGCTTAAAAACCGCGATTTAAAGGTGTTTAAAGAAATTCTTATCGCAGCGGTAGAGTCTCGCGTTAAGAAGGGCGCTACAGATTTCGCTCTTTGGAGTGCGAATCGTCTTGAATCGATGAGTGGTTATAAGTTGCCTCATGGTTATGCGGTACCTATCGGTATTTGTATTGATTGTGCTTATGCTGTTGAGAAGCGTCTTATGAAGGAGTCTGATCAGGAGTTAGTTTGTAGGGCGTTAGCTGATTGTGGGGCTTTAGAAGGGCTAGATCATAGTCACCACCTTCTTTCGCAGGCTGATAATATTCTTTTTGGTCTTGATGCCTGGAGGTTGTCGAAGGGTTCCGAGACAATCGTTTTTCCGACTAGCCTTGGTAAATTTACAGATGAAGAAGTTCCTGATAGAGAAGCTTTAAAGAAGGTTATGAAGGAGTTTTTGGCTGTTTCCTCTGAGAGATAAATTTGGTAGAATATTACAATTATGAAAAAAATAGTATTCTTACTCTTGCTTCTTAGCGTTAGCGCGTATGGAGCTAAAATTACAAATGTAAAGGTTAAAGTCCTTGACGGTTTTGGCGGCGAATCAAGCTCTGTACTCGCTCGTTGCGTTTCTAAAGTGGGCTCGGAGTATGATCCTGCAACGCTTACGAGTGATGTTACATCTCTTAAAACTTCTGGCGAGTATCAAGATGTGAAAGCCGAAGCGGTGCGCGTTGCTGATGGGGTAGAGCTTGTTTTTAGCGTTTATCGCAAGGTTCGCTTTCAATCACCGTTAAAAGTAGAAGGTAATAAAGAGTTTGGCGAATCTAAGATATTTACAGAATCCGGTCTTAAAGACGGTACGCTTTATAGCGAGGGCGAATTAGCTGAAGCGGCTCAAAAGGTTCGTGATTATTATGTTAAAAAACATTATCCTAATGCTAGGGTCATTCCAGTTACAAAGATGATCCCTGGCGGCAATAATTGCAATGTAACATTTGTTGTCGAAGAGGGGGCGCTGGTTAAAATTAAAACGTACGATTTTACTGGAGTTGAAAATGTAGACCCATCTGAATTGCGTAAGGCTATTGGTGTGTTGCCATTTTGGGATCCGAGAGCTTGGTTTATGGAAAAACCCATAACACAGGATGATTTAGCCCAAGCTGTTGAGAAGATTAAGCTTTATTATATGGATCTTGGCTATCTTGATGTAAAGGTGTCGTATCCTAAGTATGTTCATAATTCTGTAGGGGTCGTTGACGCTCTTATTTTTGAGGTAAATGAAGGCGCTTTATATAAGATTGGCACTCAGAAGATTACGGGCGTTACGCGTTATTCGATTCAGGATGTTTTTGAGAAGAGTAAGTTGCCCGCTGAAGGTTCGGTCGCTGGAGCTAAGATTTTAGATGAGGCGGCTAAGCGCATATCGGTTACTATTGGCTCTGGTGATTTAGGCTTAGCTGAATCGAGAGTTGATATTAAGCGCATACCTAGAGTTGATGATTCTAGTGTCGTTGATATCATTTATGATGTAGTAGAAGGTGTGCCAGTCGTTATTGACAGAGTTGTTGTCGAGGGTAATGAGTACACTAAGGATAAGGTAATCCGCCGCGAAATTGAATTAGATCCAGGTGATAAAATGCTCGCAGACCGCGCCGAAAACAGTAAAAAGCGTCTTGAGAGCCTTTATTACTTTAGCCGCGTTAATTATAAGCTTAGGGATTCTGGGCGCGGTAAGGCGCCTGATGGCTCTGAGTATAGGGATTTGGTTTTTGAGGTAGACGAATTAAAAAATACAGGTCGATTCAACTTTGGCGTTGGCGCTAGCTCCGTAGATTCGGTTTATGTTTCTGGTGAAGTTAATCAGTCGAATTTCGATCTTTTTGCGCCTAGTAAGCTTTTCCGCGGCGGTGGTCAGAAGGGTCGTCTTTATGCGCAGGTCGGTCCCCGAATTCAGACATACGAAGCTGAAGTATCTGAGCCTTGGTTTATGGATCGCGCGCTTGAGTTGACTGTTCAGGCGTATCGTCGTCAACGTTGGTATGATGAGTATGATGTAATTCGTACTGGCGGATCGGTTTCGCTGGATTATCCAGTTCTTATGTGGATGCCATGGAAGGGGCTTAAGCACACTCAGGCGTTTGGTCGTTTTGGTGTCGCGCTTTTAGCTGAATTAATTCAGCTCGATGAGATGGAAGATGGTTATTGGTATAAAAATGGTAAGAAAGTCTCGCTTGCAGAACCAGGCGGTGAAGATGATAAGTACGGGGACGCGTTTGAAGCTGTAGCTAGATTTTATTGGAGCCGTACTCAGTTAGATAATTTCCGCACGCCTAAGAGCGGAACGCGCTCGCGTATTTTCTTCGATTTGGCCAGTGGTGATAATGAATATTGGCGTCTCGGGTTTAACCATCGTAATTATTTCCATTTGTTTAAGGAATATAATCATGTTCTTATGCTCGCGTTAAGAGCTGAGACTATCGATGCGCTTTCAGATGAAGTACCGATTTATAATCGACTTTTCTTAGGCGGACCTAAGTCTATTCGCGGTATTGAATACCGTCATGTCTCACCTATGGTTTCGCGTAATAAAGATGGTGGCGGCGATTATATGCCTTGGGGTGGTCAGACGCTCTTCTGCTTAAACGCCGAATATACAGTGCCGATTGTAAAGTATTTACGTATAGCTGTATTCTCCGATATGGGCGCTGTCGGTGAGGATGAATTCGATTTTGATTTTAGCGATAATTTTGCATGGACAGCTGGCGTTGGATTTAGAATTGATATTCCATCGTTCCCGATTCGTATTGATTTCGCCGCGCCCATTAAGAAGCCAGATGAAGCTGAAGAAGAAGTATTCAGCTTCACTATTGGATATGATTTCTAATATAAAAAAGAAAGGTGTTAAAATGAAAAAGTTGTTAATAGCTCTTTGTGTCGCTAGCGTGTCAGTCGCTGCTTTAGCCATTAAAGTCGCGACAGTTGATATGGTTATTCTCGTGAAGAATCATCCAGCTTATGATACTAATAAGACTCTTCTCTTAAATACAGAGAAGGACCTTCGCAAGAAGCTTGAAGATATGAATAAGGAGCTTGCAGCAATTCAAGAAGAAGGCAAAAAGCATGCAGAAACACTTCGAAATCCAATGTCTTCCAAGAAAGCTAAAGATGACGCTGAAATGGCTCTTCGCGAAATTGAAAATCGTTATATGCAGCAGCAACAGAAGGTTCGCGCTGAAATGATGCGTAGTCAGCAGGAATTGGCTCAGCTCGAAGCTGGTCTTCTTAAGGCTCAGTCAGATGATCTTAAAAAGCGCATTTCTAAGTTTGCAGATAAGAATGATTATGATCTCGTAATTGATTCATCGGCGGCCTTATATTCTAAGGATTCTTTTAACGTAACTGACGCGGTTTTAAAAGAAATGGGCGTTGATCCAGCCAAAGCTAAGAGGGACTAAAAATGAAAGCTAGCGAAATAGCGTCGATGGTTGGCGGCATTCTCGAAGGTGAGGATGTTGAGCTTTATGCTTGTGGAGGCTTAGAAGAAGCTCGTAAGGGCGATTTAAGCTTTTGTAAAGACCCTAAGCACGTAAAGCTAGTTGCGTCGACTCAGGCGTCGGCAGTTCTTTTACCCAAGGATTGGGATAGCGAAGTTAAGTGCTCTGTTATTCGCGTAGACGATCCTAATCTCGCGTGTATGACGGCGGCGAAGTTGTTCGCGCCACCTGAGCCGGTTCGTGCGCCGGGCGTTCATCCTACGGCGGTAGTTGACCCTTCGGTAAAATTAGGTAATGACGTTCACGTTGGGGCTTTTACTGTAATCGAAAAGGGTTCTTTAATTGGCGACGGCGCTATTATCGAAGCTCAGGTCTTTATTGGCGAGGGTTGTAAGGTGGGCGCTAAAACGCATATCTACCCCCAGGTTACTCTTCGTGAGGGTACGGTAGTTGGCGCTGAATGTATAATTCATTGCGGCGTTAGACTCGGTGGCGATGGATATGGCTTTAATAATGGACGGCGCGAAGACGGCTCGATATTTATTGAGAAGATCCCTCAGCTCGGTATCGTTGAGATTGGCGACGGTGTTGAAATTGGCTCTAATACTACGATTGATCGTGCGAGAATCGGGCGAACATACATAGGTCCCATGACCAAGATTGATAATCTCGTTCAAATTGGTCATAATGTAAAGGTTAAGGGTTATTCTGGTCTTATCGCCCAAAGTGGTATCGCCGGCTCTACTGAGATTGGTTATGGCTGCCTTATTTGGGCTCAGGCTGGTATTTCTGGCCACATTAAGATAGCGGACGGTGTTCAAGTCGGGCCTCAAGCGGGAGTTCCTCAGTCGCTTGATGGGTCGGTTAAATATGTTCTTGGAACGCCGGCTGAGCCTATGAAGGATTTTGGAGGCCGAGTTCTTCTGCCTAAGATGCTCTCTAAGCTTAAAGCCGAAGTTAAAGAACTTAAAGCTAAGATTGACGCAAAGTGAAGATTATAATTATTAACGGCCCGAATCTTAACTTGCTTGGTACGCGCGAGCCAGAACTTTATGGCAACGCTACTTACCAGGATTTAGTTGAGTTTTGTCGAAAGTCGGCTTCTGAATTAGGCGTTGAAGTTGATATTCATCAGTCTAATCACGAAGGGGTTTTAATAGAGCTAATTCACGCGGCGCGAGGCTGGTACGATGCGATCGTCATCAATGCCGCCGGCTACACTCATACTTCAGTCGCGATTCTCGATGCGCTTAAGGCGGTTAATTTGCCGGTAGCCGAGGT
Organism: Kiritimatiellia bacterium; assembly: GCA_017631385.1. Classification (GTDB taxonomy): domain Bacteria; phylum Verrucomicrobiota; class Kiritimatiellia; order RFP12; family UBA1067; genus UBA1067. Next base: position 22,108 of record JAGBTH010000068.1, on the reverse strand, counting down.
TCATTTAACGGAGCCTAAAGAGCGCGAAGAATTTCGTAAGTTTTCTTTTATTGGCATGGTAGCTGAGAAGACTTTTTCGGGGATGGGTTTTAATTCATATTCAGCAGCTCTTGAATATTTCGCAGCGAAAGGGGCTAATTAAAATGCCGCTTTACCGTTATGAGGCTAAAGACCCGGCTAAGGGGTGTGCGAAATGCGCTAATGGTTTTGATATAACTCAGAGTCTTTCGGAAGCTAAACTTGAGAAGTGTCCTGATTGCAATGCCGAAATATATCGCGTAATCTGCGCGCCTGGGCTTTCGCATTCAAAAACAGATTTACACTATCGCGCTAAACGCGCTGGATTTAACTGCCTTAAAAAAGTTTCTAAAGGTGAATACGAAAAGATGTATTAAAGGGTATTAGAAATGAGCGAATGTAGTCATAATTGCGCTGATTGTGCATCAAAAAAAGAAGGTAAATGCAATGGGGAGCACGATTTTAGAGCTCCTATGAACGATAGGTCTAACGTAAAGCGCGTTATCGCTGTTATGAGCGGTAAGGGCGGCGTCGGAAAGAGCCTTGTAACCGAACTTCTCGCCGTTGAAGCATCTCGCCGCGGGCTTAAGACTGCGATTTTAGATGCTGATATAACGGGGCCTTCGATTCCAACGGCGTTCGGCGTTACTGAGCGTGCCAAGAGCGACGGCGTCGGGGTTCTTCCCTGTCGCAGTCAGGGCGGTATTGGTATGATGTCCCTTAATCTTCTCGTTGAAAATCCTAAGGATCCCGTCGTATGGCGCGGGCCTGTAATCGCGGGCGCGGTAAAGCAGTTCTGGAGCGATGTTTCGTGGGGCGATGTTGATGTAATGTTCGTTGATATGCCCCCGGGGACGGGCGATGTTCCATTAACGGTTTTTCAGTCGCTTCCTATTAGCGGCGTGGTCGTCGTCACCTCGCCTCAGGATCTCGTCTCGCTTATCGTCGAGAAGGCGATTCGCATGGCCGAAATGATGAAGGTTCCAGTTCTCGGTATGGTTGAGAATATGAGTGTATTTAAGTGCCCTGATTGCGGTAAGGAGCATAGAATTTTTGGCGGTGATGGCTCTGGCGCGCTCGCCGCGGCTCATGGTATTGCCGCGACTGCTGCACTTCCGATAGACCCCGCGTTTGCCATGGCGGTAGATTCGGGTACGATTGAATCAGTAGATACTTCTGCTCTTAAGGCTGTTGTTGATGCTGCAGTTGGTAAATAATTTATAATACAAAATTAGGAGATAAATCTTATGGCGGAATTAATTGTTGCTCTTGATGTCCAGACACGCGAAGAGGCTGTCGCTAAAATTAAAGATATTGGTGATGCCGTTGGCTTTTACAAGATTGGCCTTGAGCTTTTTACGGCTGAAGGTCCTGATGTTGTAAAGGCTGTGAAGGATCTTGGTAAAAAGGTATTTCTCGACCTTAAATTCCATGACATTCCTCGCACTGTAGAGCGCGCCGTTCGCTCTGGCGGTAAGCTCGGCGTTGATCTTATGACGATTCATTCGATTGGCGGTAACGCGATGATTAAGGCCGCGGCAGATGCTGCTGCTGAATTCGGGGAGGCAGCTCCTAAGATTCTCGCAGTTACCGTTCTTACTTCGCTTGATGAGGCTGATTTGAAGGATGTCGGTATTCTCTCTCGTACACCTGCTGAGCAGGTTCGTTCAGCCGCGTATCTCGCCGTAGCGAGCGGTGCGAATGGTCTTGTATGCAGCCCTAAGGAAGTTGGTGTTCTTTCGAAGTCACTCCGCGCAGGAACGATATTCGTTACTCCCGGTGTTCGTCCGGTCGGCGCGGCGGTCGGCGACCAGAAGCGCGTCGCTACGCCTGCCGATGCTGTTCGTGATGGAGCTACCCACCTCGTAGTTGGTCGTCCGATTCTCGCAGCGGCCGATCCTGTCGCGGCAGCTCGCGCTATTCTTGATGAGATGGCTTCGGTCGCTCTCTAAGAAAGGGTTAGGTAGTGAAGCTTAAGATCAATAAGGAATTTCTACTTAGACATCTTTTTTCATTAGTTGTCTTCGTGGTTCTTGGTGGCTGGTTCGGTTTTGACGCGTTCATTCGTTATCCACGAACGAATGAACGTGATTTATATGTTTCGATAGAAAAATCTGAACCTCATGATAAAGTTGATCTTAAGTCTTTCAAGGCCCAAAAAATTGAGACCCAGCGCTTGTTTACGCTCTTCGCGTTATTAGCGGCAACTGGCGTTGGGCTTCATCTTCTAGTTGTCTCTCTCTTTAAATTTGAGTTTGATGACGAGGGATTTGTTGTCGCCTCTAAACGTTATTCATATTCAGATATAAAGAGTGTAGATGCTTCTAAGTGGGAGAAAAAGGGCATTTTAGTTATCTCGGGGGACGGCTTTAGGGCTAAACTAGATGCTTGGCATCATTTCGGCGTAAAAGAGTTTTATGCTAAATGTCCAAAAAAATCTTAAGCGAGTTGATATTCAGCAGTAAATTTGATAAACTATTAACATTATTGGCAAATTAAGGTAAATCGAATGGCTAAAGAAGAAGATCAAGCGATCGAAGTAACGGGTGTTGTAACTAAGGTTCTACCCGCTACTATGTATAAAGTTCAGCTCGAAAACGGGCATGAAATTCTTGCGCACATCTCAGGTAAGATGCGCAAGTTTTTTATTAAGATCGCGATTGGCGATAAAGTTACCGTCGAGATTTCACCTTACGATTTAGGCAAGGGTCGTATCACGTACCGTCATAAGGTCTGATAAAGCCTACTAACTTATTACTTAACAACAAAAGCGAAACGGAGTCTACAACATGTCAGGTCATAGTCACTGGGCGACAATTAAGCGCGCGAAGGGCGCGGCGGATGCGAGAAAAGGTAAAATCTTCTCGAAGCTTGGTAAAGAAATCACCATCGTCGTAAAGGCGAAGGGCGGCGATCCCGCCAATAACCCCACTCTTCGTACTCTCATTGCGAAGGCTAAGGCTGCTCAGATGCCTAACGACAACATTGAGCGCGCTATCAAGAAGGGTACGGGTGAAATCGAGGCTGAGGTTCTCGTTCCCGCTTCTTACGAGGGTATTAAGGGCGCTGTTGCTTTCGTAGTTAACGTTCTTACTGATAATAAGAACCGCGCTGCCGCTGAAGTTGGTAACGTCTTTAAGAAGAATGGTCTTGAATTTGCTAAGCAGGGCGCTGCTTCCCGTCTCTTTGATCGTATGGGTCAGATTATGATTCCTGCGGCCGACGGCATTACCGAAGATAAGGTTATGGAAGTTGCTCTCGAAGCTGGTGCTGAGGACGTTCTTTCTGAGGATGGCGGCTTTACGGTTAAGTGCCAGCCTAATGACTTTACGGCTGTTCTCGAAGCTGTTAAGGGCGCTGGTATCGTCGTTGACGAAGAGAATTCCAATGTTGGTCTCGTAGCCAATCAGCCTGCGGTAGTCAGCGATGTTGCTACTGCTAAGGCTGTCCAGAAGTTCGTCGATATGCTCGAAGATCTCGAGGACGTTCAGGACGTCTACAATAATATGGAGACGACCGACGAGGTTGACGCCGCGCTCGCTGCGGAGGCCTAATTTAATTAGATTAGACGATTGGCGCGACGAGGCCTTAATGGGCTGCGTCGCGCTTAATTTTTCTAGAAAGGAGCAAATATGAAACTCGAACATATCGCTTTTGATGTCGCTGAACCAGATAAATTCATTGAATGGTGGTGTCGTAATCTAGGCTTTCGACGTTCTAAGCCTGGTAGCGCTTTTATTCTTGATGATTCGGGTATAATGGGGCTTGAGATTTATCGTACTGGCGAAACCCCTAAGGCGCCTGAGTATGCGAAATTAAATTCGATGACGCTTCATATTGCGTTTGTTTCGGAAGATGTAAAGCGTGATGCCGAGAGACTCGTTGAAGCGGGCGCTACATTAGAGCAGCTTAATATCGATAATCCTCAGTTTCACATGGCGATGTTGCGCGATCCGTGGGGAGTTCCAATTCAACTTTGCAAACGCGCGAATTCTATTTTCTTTTAAAAAGATACATCTTTTATAGATGATTGTGGCACAATGAAGTTGAAGTTTTTAATTGGTAGCATTTTTTTTGCTTTAGCGATGGTCTCGGCCGTTGCCGATATTAATAGGAGTGCGGCGCTTTGGCGAGAAGAGCCATCTATGTGGACTACGCCGAAGACCTATGAGATAAATGAAAGTAATCCCGATGGTGTTAAATCTGTCGTTATAGAAGGCGAAGTTTATAAGGGCGTTCGTACTCGCTTTTTCGCTTGGTGGGCTCTACCTAAGGGATCCTCGCCCACTAATCGCGTACCTGGTATTGTTCTAATCCATGGCGGAGGCGGAACAGCCTTTTCGTCGTGGGTTAAGCTTTGGGTTAAGCGCGGATATGCCGCGATAGCGATGGATACATGCGGAGGATTCCCTAAGGCGTCGAAGGCGTTAGGGGGGATGCTTCGTCATAAATATTCAGGTCCTCCTGGGTGGGGCGAGAGTGTTTTTCCGTTAGCTAATGATCCGATTAAGGATCAATGGTCGTTTCATGCTATTTCGACGGTTATTCGCTCGCATTCGTTTTTACGTTCACTACCTGAGGTTGATCCTCAAAGAATAGGACTTACTGGCATTTCATGGGGAGGTTACTTAGCGTCGTGCGTAGCTGGTATTGATGATCGTTTTGCCTTTGCAGCCCCAGTTTATGCTAGCGCGTTTCTTAGAGATCATTCCGTATGGTCTGAGCAACTTAAGAGCCTAGGTAAAACAGGTGAGCGTTGGGATGAATTATGGGATGCGAAAAATTTTCTACCATTTGTTAAGATGCCTGTTTTGTGGGCAACAGGGTCGAATGATTACTTTTTTCCCCTTGATTCTTTGCAACGTGGTTACGATTTAATGCCGAATGCTCCGCGTTTAGCGGTGCGTGTACGAATGCCGCATGGTCATGCGCCGCCTGGTGATCCGGTCGAAATTACTGCTTTTGCGGATCACTTTGCATTTGGTAAACCAGCTTTACCTGAGTTTTCGACTAATCTTGATGGGCGAAAACTTTCGGTTAAGTGGAATAGCTTTGGTCGTAAGGCAGTACGAGCTGAGTTAATTTATACTGTATCTTCAGATAAGGTTTGGTCTAAACGCAAATATGAGACGAAATCAATCCCATTTCTAAATGATGCGCTTTCTGTTGAAGTTCCTAAGGAGGCGTTACTTTTTTGGGTTAATGTTACGTTTAGCGATGGCATTGTAGGATCTACGCGACATTGGTAAAAAGGTTTTTATAACTAGATTCATATTTTAAGAAATATAGGACGCGATAGCGAGTAATATGGTATAATATTTCTATGATGTTTAAAAAAATATTCCTTTTATATATTTTAGTTTCATTAGCGAGTTTGTGTTCACTCGCTGTGACTCCTGGTCCCGGTACGCATTATGCGAGTGATGCTTATCCAGGGTTTGATAGCGAATCTAACGTTTTACCTCAAGAGCGTAAAACGCCTAGCTTCTTATGGTGGCGTAAGGCTAAGTCTGATGATCCTGCGAAGCAATTGGCGTTAGCGCGCGAATATGTTACGGACGGCGCGTATGGAGCTGCTATTAATGCTTATAATGCGCTTGTTGCTAAATTTCCCCTGTCGCCTGAAGCTGTAAAGGCTCAAGAAGATTTAGCCGATACATACTTATATAAAATTAACGATCCTATAAATGCGCTTGAGGAGTATAAGTATCTCGTTGATTTTTATTCCTCGGATTGTGATTATGATAAGGCTATTGCTAAAATGTATGAGACCGCTAAAAAAATGCGCGAGGATGGTAAGCGGATTATCTTTTTTAAGTTCGCTAATACAGCTGATGTTCGTTGTGCGTTTGAAGGGGTCGTTCGCCGCGCTCCTGGCGCATATTTCGCGCCAGAGGCTATGTATTCTATCGTGGAGTTGCGAATTGATGAAGAGGAATATGCTGAGGCTATTGAAGTTTGTAAGGTAATTAGAAACCGTTATTCATCTTCAAATCAAGCTAAAGCAGCTCTTTATAAAGAGGCTGAATTAAGAATGATTCTTTTAAGGTCTCATGAATATAATAGAGATAGAGGCCTTAACACTGTTTCATTTTTAGATATGGCCATTAGGCTAGCCGAAGATGCAGATATTCGAGCAGAATTTCAAAAGTGGAGAGCTGAGGCTTATGCTATAGTAGAGAAAGAGGCGTATGAGGCGGCCGTATTCTATGATTCGATTACGCGTAAGCGCCGCGGAACAATTAACGCGTACGAGAGATTTTTGAGAGATTATCCAGCTAGTTCATACGCTCAGAAAGTTCGCGAGCGTCTTGAACAACTTAAATCAACATCATCGGCTAAGGAGTCTAAATGAATGTATTAAAGTATCTATTCGCGCTAACTGTCTTGGGGCTTTCTGCCGGTTGCGCGACTTATAAATGGACGAGTGATGTACCTGAAGATAAGCGTACTGTATTCGTTCCGGTTTTTCGCAATGACAGCGAAGTGACTGAGTTAGGTAATGTTTTAGCTAGGCAGGTTTTAAGAGAGTTTCAGCGCGAAGGTACGTTTAAGATTTCAACGCCCGAAAATTGCGCTCTTGAAATCCAAGGTATTATCTCTTCGACTGGTTTAGCGAGGGTTAATTCGAGTAATCGTGATCATACTAACCGTCGTATAGAGAGACGTTTTACAGCTGAAGCGACAGTCAGTTTTATCGATAAGAAATCTGGTAAGGTTATTGTAAATAATCGTAAATATGTCGGTCGTACGACATTTTATGGCGATAATGATATTTTGACTTTACAGCGTAATGCTAGTGGTCGTTTAGCCGAAGACATCGCCGCACAAATTGTAGACGATGCGTTAAATCTAAAATGGGAGTAAGGAGAACTTATGAACGAAGTACGTGCAGTAATTGAGCTTAAAATAACACCTCAGCGTGAATGCGGTTTTGGTAAAATCGCCCAAAAAGTATCTTCTTTCGCTCAGGTCGAAGCTTGCTTTTTAATGTCGGGCGGGTATGACCTTTTAGTCTTTGTAAAAGGTAACAGCCTCCAAGATGTTGCATCGTTTGTAGCGCAGGATCTTTCGACGATAGATGGCGTTATTTCGACGGCAACTCATTTTATGCTTAAAACTTATAAGACTAACGGTATCTGCGAAGATTCCAATGACGATCGTCTTGCAGTTACTCCCTAAATAATAAATTGACGAGGTTTTATCATGGCTGTAGATTTAGCTCAAAAAGCTCAGAATTTTATGAATCGCGGGCGCCAGGCGCTCGAGTCTCGCAAGTATGAACTAGCTGTTGATATGTTAATGGAGGCTGTCTCGGCGGCTCCTGATGTCCTAGAAGCGCGTAAACTTTTGCGCACAGCTCAGGTTCTTAACTTTCGCACTAATGGTAAGGCTGGTTTTGGCGCGAAGTTAGGGTATATGGTAGATCGCCAGAAGATTTTAGGTCTTGTTAAAAAGGGTGAAGCTCTGAAGGCTATGGCTGAGGCCGAGAAGCTTCTTTGTAAGAATCCTTTAGACGGCGATAATATTGAAGTAGCTGTTAAGGCTGCTGAAGCTGCTGGTAAGCCAGATCATGCCGCTATATCAGTTGAGGCTGCGTATGAAGGGGGTAATAAAGACCCTGAACTTCTTATGAGGGTTGCGACTTATTATCAGATGTCGAAGAACTGGGTTAAGGCATGTGATGTTTATAGAAAGCTTTCAGAAATCAAGCCTGGTGATCAGCAGGTAATGCAGCTTCTTAAGAATTGCGAAGCTCAGGCGACGATGAATTCTGGTTGGGTTGAAACGGCAGGAAAGAAGGGCGGATTCCAGAATCTTATTGCTAATAAAGAGCAGGCTAAGAAACTCGATCAGGCTAATAAGGCGGTTGTTACTGGTGATGATGCCGAAGCGCTTATAGCCGAGAAGCTAGCTCAGATCGCTAATGAGCCTAAGAATATGAACTTCCGCCGAGCTCTCGCTCGACTTTATATTCAGGGTAAGCGTTTTGAGGAGGCTATTAATTGTCTTCAGGAAGCATTAGAAATTTGCGGTTCGATGGATCCTGAACTCGATCGTATGCTTTCGCAGACTCAGACTCAGTATTATGACCAGCTTATTGAACAGTATCGTCAGGCTGGTGATGAGAATTCTGTTATAGAGTTGACGAATGAGAAAAATCAGTTCGTTTTTGACGATTTAGCTTCTCGCGTAGAGCGCTATCCTAATGATTTGCATCTTCGTTATGAGTTGGGCGTTTTGTATTACCAGAACGAATATTATGACGAAGCTCTTGAGCATCTTCAGTTGGCGCAGCGCAGTCCTAAAGATCGTCTCTGGGCGCTTTATTATTTAGCGATGTGCTTCTTGATGAAGGGTCAGTCGGATATGGCTGTTATGCAGCTTGAAACCGCGCGTGATGCTATTCCTACGATGGATGATTTAAAGAAGATGGTTGTTTATCAGTTAGGTCTTTGCGCTGAGAACGCTGGTGATTTAGATAAGGCGTATCAGTATTATAAAGACGTATATTCAACTGACGTTGGCTTCGCTGACTTGTCAGAGAGAATGTTGAGCGTAGCTCAGAAACTTAAGAATCGATAAGGAGATAAAACAAAAAAAGAGGCGAAAGCCTCTTTTTTTAATGGCAGCCCCAAGGAGAGTCGAACTCCTCTACCAAGCATGAAAAGCTTGTGTCCTATCCGATAGACGATGGGGCCTTAATCAACTGGCAGATATTATATCAAAAAATTGATGCAGATTGCAATAGGGAATTTTAATGACTGAAAAAGAAGCTTATATTGCGTTTAACTTGGTAGAAGGCGTAGGTTCCGTTAAGCTTTCGAAACTTGTCTCTGAGTTTGGTTCGGTCGCTAACGCTTGGGAGAATTACCCTAATAAAGTGGGGCGCACGCCGGGAGTTATCGATTGGGAGCGAGAATTAAAGTTAGCGAAGAAATATGGTGTTCAAATCTTAACTCCTGCTGACGAGGATTATCCCTTAGTATTTAGAGAAATGCGCGCCCATCCTCTAGCAATATATGTTAAGGGAAATGTTAAGGCGCTTTTGCGTCCAGCTATAGCGATGGTGGGGACGCGGCGTTCTACAGAGTATGGTCGCAGTGAAGCGGCTAAGCTCGCGTTTTCATTAGCGTCTAATGGTTGGGTAATCATTTCAGGCTTAGCGTTGGGTATTGATGCCGCGTCGCACCGCGGCGCTTTAGATGCTTCGGGCGTTACTGTTGGAGTATTAGGTTCGGCTCTTGATATGTTTTATCCTGACGAAAACCGAGAATTGGCCCGTGAAATGATTGCGAAAGGTGGCGCTGTAATTAGCGAGTTCCCGTTTGGCCGTCCAGCCGACGAACATACCTTCCCTCAGCGTAACAGGATCGTAGCCGCGCTCGCTAAGGGGGTAATAGCGATAGAGGCGCCACTAAAGAGCGGAACATTAATTACGACATCTTTAGCGGCTGAGCTAGGCAGAACAGTAATGGCGCTACCAGGTCGTGTAGATAGCAGAGCGTCGGCAGGTTGCCTAAAGCTTATACGTGATGGCGCGAGATTAATTCGTAATGCGCGCGATGTCGAAGAAGAAATGGGGGACTTTTTTGGTCGAAGCGCTCTTCAAAAAGATGATGATAATAATAGTGAAGAAGTATCTAAGGCTAAAAATGATGATAAATCATTAGTAGCGCCGCCTTTTAATATAGAAGAATCTATTTTAATGCGTAATATTAGCGAAGAGCCTGTTTCTATTGATTTATTAACTACTAAAACTGGGTTTTCGGCTGCTAAGATAAATTCACTTACGATGGCCCTAAGGCTTAAAGGGCGGGTTAGGTTTTGCCCGGGTAATAGAGTCGCATTAGCTAAAAGTGAATAAATTACTAGAATATCATTTAATTATTAAAAATAAGAAGATTTCGGGGAATAAAAAGTGAAGCGCAAGTATAAAGTTATAATTGCTTATGATGGTACAGCTTATTCTGGTTGGCAGTACCAGGAAAACGCTCTTGGTATTCAGCAAGTTGTAGAGGAGGCTCTTCAGTATCTTGAGCGTGGACCAGTTAGAGTATTCGGGAGCTCTCGCACAGATGCGGGCGTTCACGCTAAAGGTTTTGTAGCTCATTTTCATCTTACTAAGCCTATACCTCCTAAAAATCTTATTAAGGCGATGAATTCGCGTTTACCAGAGGCGGTACGCATTCTTAAGGCGTCTTACGCTAAGGAGGATTTTGATGCGAGGCTTTCGGCGAAGGGTAAGGAATATCGGTACCATATTTATCAAGATGATATAATGCCGCCCCATTTAGTTCCTTATTGGATATATTGTCATAGACCGCTTAATTTAGAGGCTATGAAGAAGGCGGCTTCGTATTTTGTCGGTCGTCATGATTTCGTATCCTTCGCGGCGAATCCAAATCGAGAGCTAGAAACAACAGTTCGTAATATTTTTAGTTGTGAAGTAAAAAAATCAGGTCATAAATATGTTTTAATTGTAAAGGGCGATGGTTTTCTTTATAAACAGGTTCGTTCGATGGCCGGTTTTTTACTTTCAGTAGGTAAGGGTAATGAAAAGCCAGAGGCTGTTAAAGAGCTTTTAGACGCGGCGAATCCTCGCACAGCCAGGGTAGAAACAGCTCCTCCTAGAGGACTTTTTCTTTGGAAAGTCTTTTATTGATGATTTTGGGCTTTATATTGATTGACTGTAAATATTAATTATGATACCATACGTGCCCAATAGAAATTATCATATATAAGTACGTATAGAGAAAGAAATTTATAATGCTTTATTATATAGCTGAACATCTTACCCAGCAATGGGGACCTTTTCGTCTTTTTCAGTCACATTTGTTTTTGATTTCAATAGGGGCTTTCTTGGCTGCATTTTTATCTATCGTTCTTTTGCCGCGATTTTGGCAGTTTTTGCCGCGTGATCATGGTAAGGCGATATTAGGTAAAGACGGCATGAAGTCGGCCGGTAAACCGACAGGCGCGGGGCTTATAGTAACTCTAATTGCATTACCGGTTATGATACTTTTCGCGCCTCTCTCGCTTTGGGATTCGCTTAGTGTTCTTACCATTTATGTGGCGATGCTTTTTGGGTATTTAGATGATCGCTCCCAAATTCCTTGGGGAGAGCTTAAAAAGGGTCTTTTAGATGCGGTAGTATCAATTGCGATAGCTACATTTCTCTTTTTCGGTCATTCTGAATCTGGTGTGATGGGGGTTTGGATTCCCTTTACTAAAGAGATCTTTCTCGTTCCATTTTGGCTTTATATCCCATGTGCAGCGTTTTTATTGTGGTTTACTATGAATGCGACAAACTGCTCAGATGGTGTTGATGGTTTAGCGGGGTCTCTAACGATTATTACTCTTTTAATACTTTCAGTATTGTTATATCTTATTATCGGTTATAAGCCAGTAGCCGATTATCTTTTAATCCCGTGTAATCCCGGTGCTGCTTCATGGGCTATAGTACTTATGGTTGTAGCCGGGGCATTTGGCGGATATCTCTGGTTTAATGCAGAGCCTTCTAAGATTTTGATGGGCGATGCCGGCAGTCGATTTTTAGGTATTTTAGTCGCGACAGCTGTTTTAATAGTAGGGAATCCGTTTTTAATTATTGCGCTATCTCCCATAGTTCTTGTTAATGGCGGCGGCGGGCTCGGTAAGTTAGTTCTTTTAAGAATAGCTAAGAAAATAGGCATGGATATAGGTGAAGACGCTGCAATTCGCAAAATCCGCTTTCCGCTACATGATCATTGTAAAAAGAATCTTGGTTGGACTAACGCCCAGGTTTTATTGCGCTTTATATTATTACAATTAGTAGTAATGCCAATACTTCTTATACTTTTCTTAAAGATTCGCTAGTTAGCTAATATACCCCTAACTTTTAAATTTTTGATATAATATATCAAATGTCGAAAAAAGTTATAATTCTAGGAGTTACTGGCTCGATTGGTATGAATGCCGTCGATGTCATTACTTCTAATCCAGAATCATTCGAGGTTGTAGCTGTTGCCGCGCTTAGGAATAAGGTTCAGTGTGAGGCTGTCGCTAATGTTCTTGGCGCTAAGGCTTATGTTGGCGAAGATGCGGCTATTAGAGCTGTAAGTGAGAATGAGGCTGATATTTGTTTAGTTTCGACAGTTGGTTTAAGCGGGTTAGCGCCTACGCTTTTGGCGATTGAAAAGGGGATGGATATTGCGCTCGCGACTAAAGAGGTTATGGTTATGGCGGGTGAGCTCGTAACTACGGCCGCGGCGAAAAAGGGCGTGAAGTTTCTCCCTGTAGATAGTGAACATTCCGCCATCTTCCAATGCCTCCCACACACCTCTTCTCAATTCCCTCTTCCCACCCCTGCTAGTGCATCGCCTTCGGCGACTCGCTTCGCTCGGGGGATACCTTCCCTCTTCCCAATTCCCTCTTCCCCCATAAAAAAACTCATTCTTACAGCTTCCGGCGGACCGTTTCTCGATAAACCCGATGATTTATCTACAGTTACTGTAGCTCAGGCTCTTAATCACCCGCGTTGGAAGATGGGGCCTAAAGTTACTATTGATTCATCAACGATGATGAATAAGGGCTTTGAGATGATTGAAGCTAGATGGCTATTTAATGTACCAATCGATAAGATTGATATTGTAGTTCATCCTGAATCAATCGTTCACAGTTTAGTCACTTTTGTCGACGGGGCTACGCTCGCTCAACTCTCGCCGCCTGATATGAGAGTTGCGATTCAATATGCTTTAACCCATCCTAATCGCATTAAGGCTGAGCGAGAGGAGCTAGATTTAGCGCGTTTAGGCTCACTTACATTTAGAGCGCCCGATCCTAAGCGCTTTCCTTGCCTTAACCTTGTTCGCGAGGCGTGTAATTTAGGTGGGTGCGCTCCCGCGATTCTCGCGTCAGCCGATGAGTGGGCTGTTGAACAATTTTTAAAAGGCTCGATAGGCTATATGGATATAGCTAAGTCGCTAGAGAGGTGTCTATCAAAGGCTCCAAAGATGAAATGTGATTCGCTTGAAGCTGTTTTAGAGGCTGATAAGTGGGCTAGAGCTGAACTTTCGAAAAATTAAGAGGTAAAAATGGAAATACTTGTAACAATTGGTTATATAATTCTTTGTGTTCTACTCTTTTCGCTTTCAATAGCGATACATGAATTCGGTCACTTTATAGCCGCGCTTAAGTTAGGCTATAGAGTAGAGCGTTTTTCAATTGGTTTTGGGCCAGCTATTTGGAAAAAGACTTATAAGGGGGTTGAGTATCGCATAAGTTCAATTCCACTTGGTGGTTATGTATCGATTCCTGATGCTGATCCTGAGGGGACTAAGATTCTTGAGGGTGGAGCCGATAAAAAGAAAACGGTAATGCCGCCTTGGAAAGATTTTGTTGTAGCTCTCGCAGGCCCCTTAATGAATGTTGTTCTCGCTTTTATCATCGCGACCATTCTTTATTTTGCGCCTAATGCGCGTTTTGGTACGATACCTGCTAAAATTGGTGGTATTGTAGCTGGCGGCGCGGCTGAAAAGGGCGGACTTATCGAAGGTGATGAAGTTGTAAGTATCGGCGGTAACTCTATTGAGAGTTGGAGCGATATGACGACGGAGGTTCAGTTCGCCGCTAACCGCGAAACTGATTTTGTCGTCCGTCGCGACAATGCTGAAATCACTTTAAAAATCACTCCCGAGGTTAAGGAGAACGGTGTAGCGTATATAGGAGCTGTTTCTGAGACTAATCAATGCGCGCGCTACGCGATGTGGATGCCTAAACGCGGGATTGTTGATCAGGTGATGTGGGACGCGGGCTCCGTATTTCGTGCGCTTAAGGGTCTCGTTACTCCGAAAGAGGCTAAGGCTACTGGTAAGGCGATAGGCGGACCAGTCATGATCGCTAAGGGTACTTATGTTTCGATCCGAAATGATATGTGGGACGGGTTAGGGTTTTTGCGCTTTATCAACACTAACTTAGCAGTAATGAATCTTTTGCCGATTCCGGTTTTAGATGGTGGTCTTATTCTTTTCTCTTTAATTGCCATAATCTTTCGTAGGCGTTTACCTGAGAAGTTTATAGCGGTAATTTCGACATTCTTTATGTATGTTCTTATGGCGCTTATGCTATTCTTGGTCGCGCGTGATTTTTGGCGCCTTGGAACGGGCTCGCTCGCGAAAAAGGTTGAATTTGGCGAAATTAGAGAAAAATCCTCCAACCAAGATAAGATCAGCGAGTTAGAAGTTTCATCTAGCGATAGTAATGTTCAGGCGAAGTGATACTAGAGTAGTAAAAGTCGGCTCAGTTCAAGTCGGCGGGGGCGCTCCTGTGAGCGTCCAGACGATGTGTAACGTCGATCCTCACGATGCGGCGAAATTATCTGAGCAAATCGCCGCGTGTGCTGCTGTTGGGTGTGATATCATTCGTCTTACTGTTCCTGATATTGAAGCTGCGAAGGTTTTTGGCGAGGTTAAAAAGTCTTCGCCTATTGCGATGGTAGCTGATATTCATTTTGATTATCGCTGCGCATTAGCCGCGATTGAAGCGGGTGCTGATGCGCTTAGGCTTAATCCTGGTAATATCGGCTCTAAAGAGAATGTTCAAGCCGTCGCTCGCGCGGCGAAATCTAAGGGTATCCCGATTCGTATTGGCGTTAACGCGGGGTCGTTGGAGCGCGACTTAGCCGCCGAAGTCGCCGCGGGTGAGCGTAGAGCGCCATTGTTGGTTAAGTCTGCTATGCGCCATCTAAAGCTCTTAGAGGATGAGGGCTTTAATGATGTTGTTATTAGCGCTAAGGCGTCTAATGTAGCTGAAACGATAGAAGTTTATCGTATTTTAGCTGAGACGACCGACTGTCCGCTTCACTTAGGAGTTACTGAAGCTGGTACGTTCCTACCCGGGGCAGTTCGTAATTCTGTAGCGTTAGGGATATTATTATCAGAGGGGATTGGCGATACAGTACGTGTTTCGCTAACTGCGCGCCCCGAAAAGGAAGTGCGCGTAGGAATGGAGATTTTACGCTCGCTTTCTTTGCGCGAACCGGGCCCCGCGATAACATCGTGCCCGACTTGCGGGCGCACTAAAGTTGATTTAATGCATGTAGCTTCTCAAGTTGAAATAGCTTTAGAAACTCTCGCTAAAGATGGTATTAAGTTGCCTCATGTAGCTGTTATGGGCTGTGCGGTTAATGGCCCAGGCGAAGCTAAAAATGCCGATATCGCGCTTTGCGGTGGTGATGGTGAATTTATACTTTATGTAAAGGGTGAAAGTGTCGGTAAAGTTTCCGAGCACGACGCCGTTGGAAAGGTAATAGAATATGCGCTTTCTTTATAATAATGCTGCGGTTATAGGTGTTGCAGTACTTTGTTCTACTTTTGCATGGCTTTATGGCGGTACTGTAGCGTCTGAATTATTGCCAACGATTCCTTGGTTGGTAGTATTGATGTGTGAGTTAATGATTTGCTTTCCTCAGCGTTATTCAGGCGAGTCTACCTTTGATGCGCGTCATAGAGTTTGGCGGCAGATGAAAAAAGATCCTTTAGTTTGGCTAGTAGTCGCGTTTTTAATATTATTGGTTATACCATTTAAGAATGTGGGGTTATGCCCAACATGTGATTATCCTGAGATCCATTTCGATGGTAAGCAACAATCGCCGCCTTTCCCGTTTTTGCCTTACTGTGTAAATACGATGGAGCATTTAAATGTTACTATTTGGTTCTTCTCGGCTCTTACCGCGATGTTAGCTGTTAAACATTCTCTACTAAAGCGTGGTAAGCGCAAGGTACTTGAGCTGATAGTTTGGAATGGGTTAGCGTTAAGCGCGATAGGACTTCTTCAATATGTTACAGATGCCAGCGCTCCGCTTTGGGGGAGTGAAGAAAAGTGGGGTGATAAAGTCTATTTCTTCTCTACATTTGGCTATCCTAATATGGCTGGGGACTATTTTGTTACTCTGTTCGCCATATCAGTTGCTCTTTGGAGAAGAAATTACAATGAGATAGTATATTCGGAAAGTGTTTCTGAGGGCGCGTCTGTAGGTCGAGCAGTTTTTTGGAAAAAGCATTACTTTTTAATACCTGCGATAGTCTTCTTCTTTTCAGCGTATATGACATTATCTCGCGCAGCGATTGTTTTAGTTTCGCTTTTAGCACTAATCTTTTTTGTTCATTCGTTTATAAGTATTTTAGCTAAAGTTGATCGTCTTAAGCGTGTTAAGTTAGTAGCGCTAAATATTTTTGCTATTGTTTTGATAGCCTTATTCTTCTTCCTTGTAATGTCGAATAGCGATAAAATAATAGAGGCGGGTGACTTTAATAAAGAGATTTCCACTCTTAACAGCAATGCGGTTTTAGATCGACTTTCTGGTAAAGAGCAATATCACTTTAGAGTCGCTAAGGATGTATGGCTTGATAATTTGTTGTTTGGCTGTGGCGGTTGGGGTTACAAACATCTTAGTATTGATAAAATGACTGATGAAGATTTCGAAAAGCTCCAGGTTGTTGGCGGTATTAATGTTCATAATGATTTTCTTCAGTTTTTAGCTGAACACGGTCTAATAGGTTTTCTCTTGCTTGTATTTATGATTGTATTACTTTTAAAGCCTATTTTCCAAAAGTGGAAATTATTAGTGGTTTCAGCGGCGTTTACTAAAAAATCTAAAAGACCTCCGCGTCCAATCGCCATTTTCGCACTTCCTGCCAGCGCTTTTTGTCTCTTGCTCGCGATGTGTTCGACCTTACTACACTCAATGGCCGATTGTCCATTGCGCAGCCCGGCGGTATTATCGCTCTTTTTCGTGATGATTGCCGCGATTGAGGGCTTTATGCCTAGAATTTCAGATAACGAAGATTAATAGATAGGAGAAAAATAACTATGCTTCACGTAAACGAAAATTATTCAAAAATTAAGGCTAGCTACCTTTTTACTGAGATTGCTCATCGAGTAAGCGCTCATCAGGCCGCTAATCCCAACGCTAAGATTATTCGTCTTGGTATCGGCGATGTTACCGAGCCTCTCGCTCCTGCGATTATTGAGGCTATGCATAAGGCTGTTGATGATGTCTCTAAGCGCGAGTCGTTTTATGGTTATGGTCCTGAGCAGGGGTATGCGTTCCTTCGCGAGAAGGTCGCGGCGATCGATTTCGCGGAGCGCGGCGTTGATATTTCAGCTGGCGAAATCTCTATTTCTGACGGTGCTAAGTGCGACTGCGGTAATATTCAGGAGCTTTTTGGCGATGATGTTAAGATCGCGGTAGGTGATCCCGTTTATCCCGTATATGTTGATACGAATGTAATGGCTGGTCGTACAGGCGTTAATGAGAATGGTCGTTATGCTAACCTCACGTATTTAACGTGCGATGCTTCTAATGGTTTTGTTCCTTCGCCTGAGTCAGCTAACGGGTGCGATATCGTTTATCTTTGCTATCCTAATAATCCTACTGGCGCTGTCGCTACTAAAGAGCAGCTCCAAGCTTGGGTAGATTGGGCTAATGCTAATAAGGCTCTTATTCTTTTTGACGCGGCCTACGAAGCTTTTATCCGCAATCCTAGCATTCCTCACTCGATTTACGAGTGCGAGGGCGCTAAGAAGTGTGCGATTGAGTTCCGCAGCTATTCTAAGACGGCCGGCTTTACAGGCATTCGTTGCGGTTATACCGTAGTTCCTAAGGATTTAGTAGCTTACGCTGCCGATGGCTCGAGCGTAGAGCTTCGTCCTATGTGGATGCGTCGTCAGACCACGAAGTTTAATGGTGCTAGCTACATTACTCAGCGCGGCGCTGAGGCGATTTATTCGCCCGAAGGTCGTGAGCAGTGCCGTAAGACGATTGATTTTTATCTTGAGAACGGCCGTTTAATGAAGGAGGCTTTAGAGTCTTTCGGTTATCGCGTAACTGGCGGCGGCGACTCGCCTTATCTTTGGGTTGATGCGAAGGGCGGCAGCTGGGAGATTTTCGATAAGCTCCTTAAAGAAGCGAATGTCGTTACTACGCCTGGCGCTGGTTTTGGCGCGGCTGGCGAAGGGTATATACGTATCTCGTCGTTCAATTCTCGCGAGAATGTCCTTGAGGCGATCGAGAGATTTAAAGGCGTTTTATGACGTTTTTTGCGGCGATATTTTTCGCGGCACTTACATGGTATCCTCAACCGGATTGGGTCGATAAGCCCGATCCGGTCGCTTCGATTTATGCTAAAAAGGGCGGGCGCGTGCGCTTTTATGGAGCGAGCGCGCCTAAGAGCCTTAATGCTTACATCGACAATAATAGTTATACGTCGATGATGTTTTCGTTGATGTATTTCCCGCTTATTTCAACTGATTCCGAAACGATGGATTTTGTGCCGTCGCTGGCGAAGAAATGGAGTATTTCGGATGATGGGCGTGAATTTACATTCGTTATTGATGATAGAGCTACATGGTCTGACGGTAAGGGCGTAAGCGCGCTAGATGTAAAGTGGACGTTCGATACTCTTATTGATCCTAAGAGCGATACGGGACCATGGAAGATGATTTTAGGCGACTTTAACAGTCCTGAAATTTTAGATGCTACTTCAGAGCGTCCTTTAATGATTCGCTTTCGTAAAAAAGGTAACTCAGCACGCAATTGGCGAGATATTCTAAGTTGCGGAACTTTTTGGGTTTTGCCGCGCCATGCGTTTAAGGATTGCGATTTTAACAAGTTGGATTTTCTAAATGCGCCAGTCGGTGGCCCGTATTATGTTTCGCGAATTGAAGAACAGGTTGAGACGGAATATTCGCGCGTAAAGACTTGGTGGAAAAAGGATTTTCCATCATGTAAACATATATATAATTTTGATAAGATCGTAATGCGTTATTATGTTGATAACGAGAATGGATACGCCGCGCTAAAAAAGAATATGCTAGATGTATACCCTGTCTATGCGGCTAGATTATGGGCTAAAGCTGCTAAGGGTAAAGAGTTTGATCGAAATTGGCTTTTAAAGCGACGCGTAACTAATCATGAGCCGATTGGGTATCAGGGCTTTATGATGAATATGCGTGAGTTCCCATTTGATGATGTCAGGGTTCGTAAGGCCATGGCTAAGTTGATTGATAGGGTGATGATGAATAGAACGATGATGTATAATGAGTATTTTATGCAGAATTCGTTTTTTGGCGATTTATATGATGATGAAAATCCTTGTTTAAATGAATTGGTGCTTTTTGATCCCGAAGGTGCGAAGAAGTTATTAAAGGAGGCTGGTTTTATTTTAAATGAAAAGTCGGGAGTCCTTGAGAAAAATGATCGTCCCCTAGAGTTTAATTTTCTTTCGCGCTCGCCATCTGATGATAAAATACTCGTTCCATTTTATGCCGCGCTTAAGAGCGTTGGCGTTAAGATGAATATAGTTCGTAAGGATTTTGCTAATTGGATGAAGGATATGGACGAGTTTAATTACCAGATGACCTGGGCTGCGATGGGAGCGTCGGTCTTTCGAAATCCAGAATTGTTGTGGTTATCCAGCGAAGCTGACCGAAAGCAAAGCGGTAATTACCCTGGATTTAAATCTGATGAAGTAGATCGACTGATAGCTGCCGAGAAGTCGATGATGTCGATCACCGAGCGAAATGACGTATATCGTAAAATTGATAAACTCATTACAGATCAGCATCCTTATGCGTTTCTCTGGAATATATCGGCTAAAAGGTTGATTTATTGGAATAAATTCGGTATGCCAGATACAGTTTTATCCCGTTATAGTAATGAGGAAGGTGTGCTTACATATTGGTGGTATGATTCAGATAAGGCTGAAGAATTAGACAGAGCCAAATCTAAGAATGGGTTTTTACCTAAAGTTACAGTTAATGTAGATTTTGATAAAAAGATAGGACGCTAAGAATGAAAGATGATTATGAGCTTCTAGATTCAGGTGACGGTCGTAAGTTAGAGCGCTTTGGTAAGTACGTGCTCGCTCGCCCATGTTCTCAGGCGATGTGGAGACCGAGTTTACCAGAGTCTCAATGGCGCTCAGCTGACGCGTCATTTGATCGTGAAGAGGGTAATCGTTGGCATGGGCGAACGAATCTTCCTAAAGAGTGGCGCATTGAAACAGCTGGCGTAAAATTTAAGTTAGGCGGAACGGATTTTGGACATTTAGGTATATTCCCCGAGCAACGTGCTCAATGGAAGTGGATTCGCTCCAAGGTCGAAGATGATAGCGCTAAGCGCGGCGGAACTAAGCTTAAGGTTTTAAATCTATTCGCGTATTCTGGCGGCTCTACTATGGCAGCTGCGCTTGGCGGAGCTGAGGCGTGCCACTTGGATGCATCGCGAGGTATGGTAGAGTGGGCGAGAGAAAATGCCGCGCTTAACGGATTATCAGATTCTCCAATTCGTTGGATAACCGACGATGCCCATAAATTTATGAAGCGCGAAATTCGCCGCGGTCGTAAGTATGACGGTATAATTCTTGATCCTCCAACATTTGGGCGCGGTGCTTCGGGCGAAATGTATAAAATAGAGCGTGATTTAAAAGAAACGCTTTCGTTAGTTAAGGATTTACTTTCAGAAAAGCCGTCATTCGTATTATTTTCATCACATACACCAGGCTTGTCATGTAAAGTGGCCGAAAATATTTTAGGTCAGCTATTCCCTACGGCTAAGTTGGAAACAGGTGAAATGCTGCTCGAAGGTAAGGGTTTATCTTGCCCAAGCGGTATCTATTGCCGCGCTATATTCGCATAGCCGAATTTCTGCCGCCTTATAACAAGAAGTTGGATTTGTCTTTCACTATGCACAATGGTCGCATTTTGGGCACTAATTTCGCGCAAGCTAAGTGAAATTCCGCGCCATTAAAGCGTTTACCAACATGATGCGCATCATTTTCGCATAATATGCGCCGCATCGCGCTTTTCTCCCAGTGAATAGTTAGGTGCTTGCGTTTAGTGGGGCTGATTTGGTATAATATGCGCCAAACCTGCGACTGTCTCAGGAGGTTATCCCTGCCGCGGGCTCTTCGTTATTAGAAGGCTCTTTAGCTCCATGGTGGAGTTTGGCGTGGATTATACTTCCCGGTCGTGGAAGTTCAAGAAGTAAAAAGACTTCAAGAACGCCAAAAAAGAAAGATAAAAACAATGAAGCTCGACAAAGCCGCCATCCGTAACGAATATCAGCGCCATGACCGTGACACCGGATCTTGCGAAGTTCAGGTCGCTGTTCTTACGAAGCAGATCGAAGCTCTCACCGCTCACCTCAAGGCTAATAAGAAGGACCACAGCTCGCGTCATGGTCTTCTCCGTAAGGTTCAGAACCGTCGTAACCTCCTCGACTACCTCAAGCGCGAGAACGAAGAGAGCTACAAGGAGCTCATCAAGCGTCTCGGCCTTCGCCGCTAATAGACGCGTTGTCAGACGATTGACAAACAGTAAAAGTAAAAATAATGCAAGGTACAAAACAGTTCAAGGTCAATATTGCGGGGACGGACCTCGTAATAGAGACTGGGCTTCTAGCGCAGCAGGCCGCTGGAGCCGTCACCGTATCGTACGGTGATACGACCGTCTTCACGGCGGTCACGAATACTGACACGCCGCGCGAAGGGATTGACTTCTTCCCGCTGCAGTGTGAGTATCGCGAGAAGTTTTACGCCGCGGGTAAATTCCCGGGCGGCTTCTTTAAGCGTGAAGCACGTCCGACGAGCAAGGAGATTCTTACAGCTCGTATGTGCGATCGCCCCATCCGTCCGCTCTTCCCCGACGGATATTACAACGATGTTCAGGTTAACTCTACCTTAATTCAGACCGACGGAACGCGTGAGGGCGACTTCCTCGCTGTAAACGCCGCTTCCGCCGCGCTTCACATCTCCGAGATTCCCTTTATGGGTCCTATCGGGTGCGTACGCATCGGTCGCGTAAATGGCGAGTGGGTAATTAACCCTACCCATGATCAGAAGGCTAAGAGTGATATCGATCTTCTTTACGCGGGTCTTCGCGGTAAGTTCCTTATGATGGAGGGCTCGGCCGCCGAAATCAGTGATGAGGATTTTGTAGCCGCGTTGAAGCGCGCTCACGAAGAAGTCGAGAAGACTATCGACCTCCAGATTGAGATGCGCCGTTCGCTCGGTCTTCCCGATAAGGATATTAAGGATATTCCTCAGCC
>JAGBTH010000067.1 GCA_017631385.1 Kiritimatiellia bacterium | reverse complement strand
TTTTTTTATAACCGTGGAATGCGCCGAAGAAGCTTCGCTTCGGAGGGGAGATTCGGCAAAGCCGAACCCGAAGGGGGCGCAAGCATCCGCGAACGTGTAGAACGTGTAGCATTGGATCTGCGTAACGATGTTAAATGACTTTTACTTCGGCTTTACGGTATGGTTTTATATGCGGCTTCGCCGCGGGGTCTGGGGTGGAACCCCAGCTATAAAACCATTGAGTTTCGGTAAAAGGGTAGTCATTTAATTATCGTTGCGATAAAGTAATGTTACACGTTTCTACACGTTCTACACGGCTAAAATAAATCAAGAGTTTAGCGAAAGTATTGCGGTTGGATTGTGCGAAGCGATAAGGGCGTAACGTTAGTGAGCCCCATTTGAATAACCATTGGAGTTAATTAAACTAAGCGACGCGCGAAGAATCTAACCGTCCATTCTCGAGCTCGAACTCTCAACTCGAACTTACTCCTTAATCACCGCGGTTTTTGACGCGGTTTGGAGGGCGCCGTCCTCAATGCCGGCGTGAGTGCGGAGGGTGAAGGTGATCTTCGTGCCTGCCTCTACATCATCGAGCTCCGCGGGCCAAGGTAAGAGCATGTGCGAGTAGTCGCTCTCAGAAGGCGTTACCATAGCGGTCTTCTCCTCCTCGCCCTCAATCCAGGTAAGCGTTACCATATCACCCATCTCAGCGTCGAAGTAGAGGTTCTTACCAGTAAGGCGAATGCTCTTAGACTTGATGAGCTCCGAGGGCTTACCACCGAGCGAGAGAATCGTATCAATCTTCGGGATAGCGCCAGTATCATCAACATTCGTCCAGCTAAAGTCGCGCCAATCGCACTTTAAGTCATTAAGTGCGGTGATGTTTACGTTCATCTCGTTACGCTCAGTAAGCTGGCGATTCTCGCCGACAGTACCTGTAAGCTCGGCGTGAATGCGGAGCCAGTTATTGAGGTTTACGGCCTTACCGTCTCTACCGAGCTGCTGAATCGCCTCGATAAAGCCGTTAAGAGCGCCGCGCATATCGTGGAACTGACCGCGCACATACCCCGCGTTAAGCGCGTACTGCACGACCTGATCGAGATACATCGTCTCGCGATCGGTGACTACGGGGCGAAATAGGGGGCTACCCGTCTGAGGGTTACGACCGCCTACAACGCGATATTTCATTGATGGTTTTGTGTTCATTTTTTTGTTTCCTTTCTTTGTTGGATTTTTTTTATTTGTTTGAATTACCGTGGCGCGCACTCGCGCACCATACGGTGTTGTTTTGCGCTTTGAAGCGCATCTCAGCGGCGTAAGAAGCGCATCTTAAGCCCCTAAGAAGCGCATCTTAGCGCATTCTGAAGCGCATCAGCGTAGGCTGCGCGTGTTTGGCGCGGGGGCTTCGCGTTTTACTTTCGCTTGCTGCTTGCTGTGCTTGATTAAATGCGGCCACGGTTAGGGCAACTGTGCTCCTCTTTTGATATGGGCGATGGTGAGCTACGGCGGTTGTCTGGAGCTCCTCCTCGGTCTCGACTTGCTACGGAGTTGTAACGCCTCTCTCGCCTAGACAAGTTTATTGATTTAGCCTGCCATGCCTCGACAACGTCACTGGCTGCTTACAATAACTCTCCTACGGCTACAATCCTTCGCGGGTCTCACTCGGAGGACTCCACTCCACCCGCCTTCGCTTTAAGTGGATGTTAAAATGGATGATTGATATTTATCGCTTCGTGTTTTATATGAATGAGATAAGATTTATCGTCTCACTAGACGCTCAGCTCATTCATCGCGTCTTTACTCTATGCCTCGCTCGTACGCTTTCGGGCGTAAGCGTGCGTTGTCCTCCCCGGCGCGCGTACTGGCTTCACGCCACGTTGTCCAACCGTCTTGGACTAACGAAATGAGACGCATCAACTTAACCCATTATAGCCTTACGAAGTAGCTCGCAAGAAGAAGGGCACTAGAATGTCAAAGATTAAGCAACGCGCAGAAGTTATCAATTCCATATTACCCCCATCCCTTTGCCTGTAGGGTCTGTGACGCGGCGTTTAACTTTCTAAGTTTTGTGCGCCATTTAATTCGAGCATGAGATTCTCTAAAGAAGAGCAACGAAGAGAAGGGTGTGGAGCGGAGTCCTGCGAGTGAGACTTGCGAAGGATTGTAGCAGTAAGAGAGTCGCTGTACGCAATCAATGGCGCTCTTGTGGCTTCCCCGAAGTAAGCGTTCTTACTTGTCTTGTTAGTAAAGGCGTTACAACTCCGTAGCAAGTCGAGACCGAGCAGGAGCTCCGTCCACACCACGTCGCTAATCTTACGCAGCCTTTGGTTTGAGCTTCATGCTCATTGTTGAGATGCGCACTAAGCCGAGCTTGTTGAGTGCCGCGTCGTCAAGGCCCTCAGCCTTGATCTTTGCTTTGTTTAGCTCGAACTTTACGCGCACATATTTCTTCGGGAGCGACTTTAGAAACTCGCTGTCGTTCACCTTCCCGCCGTCAGCGCGTTCTACGCTTGTGCCGTTCGACATCGTGTATTCAACCGCGTCAGTCGAGCCCCAGCCTGAAACGCCGTCGCGACACTCGAAGACATCGGGATTCGCCGCGGCGTAAGCACAAAGCTCCTCTTCGGCGATCTTATATTCGTCGCGGCTAAAGTCGTAACACGCCTTCGCCTCGTCGCGCGTCTTCATCGTTTCGAATGCCGCGTCGACTTGTTCTTTGAACTGCTTTTTGGATTTGATTTTGCTCATGGTTTTTTCCTTTCGGTTGATTTAGTGATTAGAGGTGAGATAGATTTTGCGCGTAGCTTAAGTTAAAATTAACTCCGATAGGTTCCGATGCCTACACTAACGTTTCGGCTTAGGGCTTCGCGTTTTCAAACCACTTTGTAGTTTGCTTTGCTTTAGTTTTTTTATAACCATGCAGAACGTGTAGAACGTGTAGCATTTGAACTGCGTAACGATGTTAAATGACTTTTGCCTCGGCATTATGGTATGGTTTTTAATATGCGGCTTCGCCGCGGGGTCTGGGGTGGAACCCCAGCTATAAAACCATCGAGTTTCGGTAAAAGGGTAGTCATTTAATTATCGTCGCGATAAAGTAATGTTACATGTTCTACACGTTCGCGGATGCTTGCGCCCCCTTCGGGTTCGGCTTTGCCGAATCTCCCCTCCGAAGCGAAGCTTCTTCGGCGCATTCCACGGCTAAAACAAATCAAGAGTTTTGTGAAAGTATAGCGGTTAGATTGCGCGAAGCTTTAGCCGGAACGTTAGTGAAGGCCATTTGAATAACCGTCGGAGTTAATTTAACTGAGCGGAGCGCAAGGTTTAATCCCGCCTTAAATACTCAGCTGTGCAGGGCGGGGGCTGCAAGGCTGGCCGAATTTTCAGTTGTCAAAGATCAAGGGTGAGGGGAGTTTTAGTTGGAGTTGTGAGTTGGAGAATGGATTTTTATCTTCCATTCTTGAACTCGAACTCGTTACTCGAACTCAGAACTCATCGTCCCCTCATATACAGTGCGTAAAACGTGGGGGGGTGGGACATATAAAAATTGTCCAATGTTCATTTCACCCCTTATTTATCGGGCTGAAGTCGACTTAAAATATTTTTTAGCACCCTGTTAAAAGTGCGTTTATTCATTTTAATCTCAGACCAAGTTTTGCCGTCTAAAATTTGTTTTGCAAGCTTTCGCTGGCTTGGAGTTAGCTTTTTGAATGCTTGTGAAATTTTATTTCCTATGACCTTGCAATCGTGTTCAAAGTCGATCGCTTTGAAGATGCGGCCGGTGGCGTATGGGTCGGCGCGGGTGAGCGCGGCAGATTCGGCGACATCGGCGCGGTGGCCGAGAGTTGTGCGGTGAGTAGTGTCGTTTTGATTCTTTGAGTTGTCGTTGTTCATTTGCTAAATCCTTGTTGTAAATTGTTACGAGTTTTCAGGTTTTTTACACACCCCCTTTTTAAGGGGGGTGTGTGTAAAAAACTTAGA
>JAGBTH010000002.1 GCA_017631385.1 Kiritimatiellia bacterium | reverse complement strand
CGCGCGCATATCGGGCGTAATAAAGCGCTCTAACGCATTCGACTGAACAGAATTATCAGCCTCAGCCACTAAAATCTTTTTAAATGCTGCAGCTGCCGCGGCATACGAAAATGTTGAGCGAACATCAACATTTGTAGCGCATTGCATTAAGAAATCTCTCAAGAATGCCGTAGATCCGCCCCAACGCGAAGTTCTAAAATGTAAAAAGTGTTGGATTTGCTCAGCACATTCATCGAGTGAATTAGAAACGGCTAAACTACACCACGAATATGTATCAGCCTCAGAAACAACACACGACGAGCCCGATAAGCGTGCTAACATCATAGGCGCACGCGCTCCCTCAGGGCGCATCTTAACAGCCGCTAAAAGATTAGACGCCGCAATTTCGTTATTATCCTGAAAGCCCTTCCAGCCCTCCTCCGTAACATCGCTCGCCCATCCCGAGCCGCGAGCTTCGAATGCCGCGTTCATAGCCCGCTCAGCGATCATACAGCGCGAGAGATACTCATTACCAACTTTCTTTGAGAGTGATGGTGGTATTATTATTAATTCCTCCAGTCTTTCCAAAATTCTATAGTCTGCTTTTTTAAAGACGTCGACTATCTTATCCGTAGTATATTTTTCAAGTTCCGCGCAAGCATCTTGATACGGCTTAACAGGATCGCTCTTGCGCACTTTTAATCTATGCTTTTCAGCCTTACAAAGATAAGATTTTAAAATAAATCCAAAAATCGGTTCACGCTTAAAATTATGAATCTTTATTGCATCCGAAAAAATTCGTCTTCCTCTCCAATATTGAGCATCCGAAAAAAGAGAATGATAAAAAAGCATCGCTACTGCAGGATCACGAAATTTCTTTCGCCAAAGCTTTTCGGCCAATGCACACTCCTCACCTGTGGGAAACTCTAATCTGCCTGTAGATAAATACCTCGCTAATGCCCACCTAACCTTTCGAATATCATCAGCAGTCTTTTTATCCATCTTCTTCGTTGGAACGAAAGTATCTACGATGTGTTTTTTGTAAAATGGCATAGCGACCTTTGCGAAATACTCACTATCTACCTTACCTTCACCCGCTTTAGGAATAGTAACGCGATTGATCTTACGTTCAACCTTCTTAGTAGATTCCGACTCCTTACGTAATTTTTCAATTCTTTTCGCCTCCTTTTCGACATCCATTTTTGCCGCGCTTTCTAAGGTCATCATCATAAAATCAACTTCTTCTGATAATTCCTCTTTTTTCTCTAAAATCTCATCGGGGACATTTAGTTTCGCTAATTCATCAGATATCGCCTTTACTTTAGGCAAGTACTTATTAGCTATACTCTTATATTCTTGAAGCCACTTTTTATAATCAGTAGGTTTTAAAGACTTAACCTTCGCAGTGATTTCATCGCTTATGACTCTCACTTTCTTCTCTATTGGCGCTAAATATTGTTCTACAAGAGGAGTGATTTTAAGTTTATTTAAAAATTTCTCCAGCCAAACTTTAGCGCCACCTTTAGAATACCCCGCGCTACAAAGTTCCTTACCCTTAGCATCAATAAGCATTACCGTAGGAAAACCTCGAACAGCATATTTTTTTTGAAGAGCTTGAT
>JAGBTH010000066.1 GCA_017631385.1 Kiritimatiellia bacterium | reverse complement strand
CTCTCGGTCGAGAAGTGCGCACGTCTCGGGTAAAAGGTGCGCACTTCTCATCGGCGAGCTCGTGAGGGGGTAAAATGACACAATCTCTTTTTTCGTCAAAAACACCACCATTTTTCACCTAAATTTTAGGCCTAAAAAAAATATTTTAAAATTCGAAAAAGAGTAATCAAAAGCCTGGTAAATTCATTTGGCCTGAGACACAGACCTTACGCCCCTTAGATAAGGAGCGGTCTGATGTATCATAGACTACGAACTTTATACCATCAAATCGTCGCGACAATTCTGATTTGATATAATTAGATACGCTCTTTACATTCCCCTTATCATCATCTGAAAATCCTATCGCTACCGAACGCCCTAAGCCCCCTGTTCGTTGCAGCATGTGAAAAACATGCTCTACAAAATCTCTTATCGCAAACTCTTTAGCCAACTCTGGTTTTGACGCGTTTGTAGCTATGGCGAGTTTTTCTTTATATACCGGATCATTAGCCATGCGCTCTTTAAAACCATCGTATGTAACCGCAGAGTAACGGCACATTCCTAAATAGTAGTCCAACTCCTCTTCATCTGTGCCAAACGTTTCAACTTTATCGAGTACCTTACGATAACCACGAAGATTAGACATCATAGTTTGGCGCTCTAATGGCGTTAGCGCATTGTCTATAAAAACACGTACTGCCTTCTCAATCGTTGAAGGCGCGTGACCGCGCGCAGTTACAATGGCGAAAATACGCCCTTCGATTAAGGTTTTTCTAAAAGTATTGTAACTGGGAGAAGGCTTCTCTCCATTGGCGACCTTAGCTAACGCTATAAGAGTATCTTCTATAAACCGATTAGGCTCGTCGTCACTCTCGGAGTCTTCGAAATTCCTAAAGGCCTCGTCCCAGCCTCCAATAGTTGGTGGACGATAATGCTCAGTATCTGTTCTTACCAAGGCGAAGGTTGATGTTGAAAGTTCGACACTTTTCCATACGCCATCAACATCCTTATGCTCCATCTTAATCTTAGTGGGCATATGAAGAATATTATCGTCCCAATCAAAAATATAATATTTAAAATCGCGATTGGCGACTTCTTCGTTCACGTATGGAACGTGACGCATCACAGCGCATCGCCCTCAAAGTCAAACCCATCAACTCTCTCAAGTCGAACGCGGCAGAAATCACCGACCTCTAGACGACGAGCCTTAGGAGAGTCAAGAAGATATACAACGCCATCTACATCAGGCGCTTGAGACTGCATACGAGCTACACCAGGAGCGACTACAAGAGCATCAAAAACTTCACCTAACATCTTCTTGGATTTTACCTTCCAAAGCTTTTTAGCCTCAGACATGACGATTCTTTCGCGCTCTTCGGCTATCTTTCGCGATGGACGGCCCGACATGCGCGCAGCCTTAGTACCCTTCTCGGGACTAAAGGCGAATGCGCCAAGGCGATCAAACTGCATGCGTTTTAAATCAGCTAATAACTCCTTAAAGCGAGCATCCGTCTCGCCAGGAAAGCCCGTCATAACTGTAGTTCGTAAGGTAATACCAGGAACAACATCTCGCAAGACTTCAGCCGCGACACGCGAAGCGTCGATGGCGCCCTTACGATTCATCTTAGCTAAAACTTCGGGTACAGTATGCTGTAAGGGTACGTCAACGTATTTAACCGCATGTTTAGCGTTATTAAGCCAATCTATAAATTCCTCAGTAATTTCGCTCGGGTAGCTATAAAGAACTCGAATCCAAAAATCGCCCTTAAGCGCGTCGAGCTTCCATAAAAGATCACTAAGGCGCGTTTTATCTTTAAAGTCACACCCATAAAGCATTGGATCTTGAGCGACTATATTAAGTTCGCGACATCCGCTTTTAATTAGCGCTTTAGCCTCGCGGAGGATATCCACCATCGGACGCGAGCGGAATTTACCGCGGATACCAGGTATCGCGCAATACGCACACTTATGATTACAACCCTCGGCAATCTTCAAATATGCGAAAGCTTTACCCGTAAATCTAAGCTCAGGCATTTTAGGCTCAATCCATTGAGAAGGAACGCCCTGCCAAATATCTACACCAGGGAATTTAGATTTAGCTTTAGGATATCTCTGAGGGTAACACCCAGTAACGATTACCTTACTAAAATTACCTTTATTCTTAAGCTCAATAGCGCGAATAATCTCACTCTCAGCTTCTTCGCGAGCCGAGGCAATAAAAGAGCACGTATTAACAATTACAATATCAGCTCGATCGGGATCAGGCGAAAGGACATAACCTTCTTTAAGTAGATTACCCGCCATAACCTGAAGATCTACCGCGTTTTTAGCGCAGCCAAGGGAGACAAGCGATAGAGAAGTTTTAACCTTAGCCATATTATGTGTAATATATTACTTGTTTTTAGTATCCGCTTTCTTTGAAAAGATCAGAGAATACACTAAAACAACCGCGAAGCATATCGCCGGAACGATAAATGACGCGCGAAGAGACATCTGAGTAAGTTTAAGATTCGTATCCCACTCAGTCGCGAAACTAGGAACAAGCTTACACCAAAGACTATCGGCATTACCGATAATGCCAGCCATCCAAGGCGTAATGATCGCGCCACCTAAAATCGCCATAATTAAGCCAGAAGCACCTAGTTTAAGAGCCTTCTGATCTAAGCCTCCGAGCGCAATACCGTAAATCGTTGGGAACATAAGCGACATAAAGCCAGACATCGCAACGAGGCAAATGATATTTAGACTGAATGGCATACTACCGCAAGTAAAGATAATTTTAGTCGGTAAATACATTACGCCAAGACAAGTTAAAATAGCACCAACAGCAAATACCGCCATCATTATAGCCGGATTAAAATACTTCATAAGGAATGTAGATACCCATCGACAGACTATAAAAAGAATAATCGCAATTGTATAATATAACGCACCAGTAGCCGCGTTTACGCCTAACTCCTTTTGGCAATAAACATTAAGCCATGTCCATGCGGCGATCTGTACACCAACATAGAAAAACTGAGCTATTACACCGCACCAGTAACGCGGCGTTCGAAGTAATGTAACTAACATCGAACGATAATCAGAGTTTAAGATAATATAAACTATGGGACCAGCTACACCGCACAATACCCAAAGTATTTTATCCATTTCGGGATAAAGAAAATAAAGAACCGTCATTGGAACTACCGAAAATAAGAGCGATATACCAACGCGAGAAAAAGCCTTTTTCGTAGGCGAAGATTCACCTTCTCGCTTTACAAGAAAGAAGAACCAAATCGCTACAGCAATAGCGCAAAGCCCAACATAAGGAGCACAGACCCAAAACAACTCATGATTTACAATTTGATCAAGCTCAGCTTTAGGCATCACCGCGCGCTCCTCGGCAGTTGCAGGATTAAGATTTGAAAGAATAAGCTGCTGAGCTAATACAATGCCCATCATCGAGCCAACAGGATTAAACATCTGAGCGAAATTAAGGCGCCTTACAGCAGTAGATTCGTCACCTAATGAGAGCACGTATGGATTACACGTCGTCTCAAGTAATGAACAGCCGCCAGCTACAATAAATATCGCGATAAAGTAAATATCAAAACTTTGGGCGACACAAGCAGGGATATATAAAAGCGCACCTAAAATATAAATAGCTAATCCAATTAAAACGCCCTTTCGGTAACTAAATTCCTCAGCAAGTACCGCGGCGAAAATCGCTAAAACAGCATAAGCTCCATAAAACGCTACTTGTACTAATCCAGCGCGCGACTGATCCATTGTAAATATCTTCTGGAACGCCGGCACTAAATTGTCGGTCATATTATTTAAAAGCCCCCAGAGCGCGAAGCAACTGACGAGCATAATGAAAATTGAAAGATACTTGCGCGGGACGATGGGGGTGTTATTTTTCATCGACGTGTTCCTAAGAAATATTTATAAGCTGGATCTTTAGTTACATCACTATATTTATAGCCAATTTCATCGAGAACCTTAATAAACTCTTCGCGCTCCTCTTTAGGAACCTGGAAACCCGCAAGAACCTTACCGTGATCAGCACCATGATTACGATAATGGAATAGCGAAATGTTCCAGCGTCCCGCGATAACTGAAAGGAATTTCATCAAAGCGCCAGGTTTCTCGGGAAATTCGAACGAATATACAATCTCGTTAACGATCGAAGCTGAGCGACCGCCTACCATGTGACGCACATGTTCCTTAGCAAGCGCATTGTCAGACAAATCGATACAATGAAAACCAGCTGAGCGGAATGACTTTTGGAGAGCTTTTCGAGCTGCGATATCCTTTACGGAAACGCCGACGAAAATATGGGCGAGAAGACCTTCGCTCATACGATAGTTAAATTCGGTCACATTATTGCGACCTAGTTTTTCAATAAACTTTGAAAAACTGCCAGGACCTTCAGGTATCGCACAGTCAAAAATCGCTTCGCGCCCTTCGCCTAGTTCGGTTTGCTCACAAACGAAACGAATTCGATCGAAATTCATATTGGCGCCCGAGATGACGGACGCGTATGTCTCGCCCTTCTTAGCGACCTTCTTAGCCGCGGCGAGTCCTAACGCGCCCGCTGGCTCGCATACCGCGCGAGTAGCTTCAAAGATATCCTTAATAGCCGCACATGTCTCAGCCGTTGAAACGCGAATTATACCGTCAAGATTCTCGCGACAGAGACGATATGTTTCTTCGCCCGGTTTCTTAACGCATACGCCATCAGCAAAAAGTCAAGGATTCTCTAGTGTAACGCGACGACCAGCATTATTAGTGTGATACATACATTCGGAGTCTTCGGGCTCAACGCCATAAACTTTAATACCAGGTCGAACCTTCTTAATATAAGACGATACGCCAGCGGCTAGACCACCGCCACCAATCGGAACGAATACTGCATCAAGTTCGCGACCAATATCATCAAGAATTTCTTT
>JAGBTH010000065.1 GCA_017631385.1 Kiritimatiellia bacterium | reverse complement strand
GGTGCCCTGGTTCGGGCTTAATTATGGCGGTCGCATGAGCTGGAAGAATTATTATGATTCTGTAGTTTCGGTTCGTAAGACTAAAGAATATTACGATAAGCTTTTACCTGGCTCTACGATTCTCTGTGCCCATGGCGATGAGCAGGGTACTGCATTCGTAACGACTCACCGCGAACTCTTCCGCGAGTTTGAGCGCCATGGCATTCATATCGGCTGCGCCGGTCACGACGCGCTTCTTTATAAGGGCGGATACGTCTATTCGTTTATGCCGCTTGGTACTTCGCCCGATACTATGCTCGAAAAAACGCGTCCCTGGCGCGAAATCGGCGATACGTGGCTCGGATTTTATGCCGCGCAGCACACCGCCAGCGAGAACCCCCAGTTTACGCGTCGTCAGCATGGTCTTTTAGGCTGGCTTAACGGTGCGACGATGGCGTACAACTACGAGTTCGAGCTTGGGGTTTTAAACGATCGCGCCTATACACTTTATCGTCCGATGGTCGTTACCTACAACGATAATAAGGGTCTTTTGGAGACGATTCAGTACGCGGGCTTCCGCGAAGCTTGTGACGATATTCGTTACGCGACTTATCTTCGAGAGCTCTCTGAAGAGTGCCTTAAGAAGGGCGATGTTGATGCGAGACTTCTCGCCAAGAAAGCTCGCATGTATTTAGCGATGCTTAAGCGCGACTCTGTAGACTTAAATCTCGCTCGCCTTGAGATGATTGATTATATCCTTAAGATGCGCAAGGCTCTCGGCTTTTCAGTGTTGACGGCGGCGGTTATTACCGCGCCTGCTGACAAAGTCGCGCAGCCCGCTACTCTTACGGAGGCTCATAAGAAAGACGAGACGATTGAACTGTCCGATGGTCGCAACGGCATAAAGATAACTCCAGAAAATCTTTCTCTGGAACACATGCAGATTGATATTGCCGCATTGGACAAGGATGGTCGCCGTCTTGAAAACCCGCGTATTTCAATCAGTGACCGCGAAATATCTCTACAGGATGTTAAAAATATCCTCCTGGAGCGTAAAAAGAGATACGGTCATGAGTTCCCCGTTCTAATTCGCGCCGATGAGAGAACGCCTCATGAAATGATCCGTCACGTCATGGATCAATGCGTTGCGGCGGGAATCTGGAAGATTTCCTTCACTGCCGTCGCTGAAGATAACACTAGCGACACTAAAAAGAAAAAGTGATAGGTTCTGAACCGTTTGATTAAAAGAAGTTTAGGAGTTTATTATGGCGAGAAAACCACAAGAAGATCCGCATCTCGATATGACGCCAAGATGCGTAAGCCTCTCGGCAAGTAAGAAAAGGAGTTTTAAAATGAAAAATTTATTGTTTGTACTTTCTTTGGTGACTGCGGCGGCGGTTATTGCCGCGCCTGCTGATAAAGCCGCGAAGCCCGCCAATCCGTCTAAGGTCAGCCAAGAGGCGTGGAAGACTCTTAAAAAGGAGACTGACGCTCTTATTAAGAAAAACTTTAAGGGTGGGTTCGCCAATTATTGGCACAACGACATTGATGCCGCGCGCGCAATGCTCGAAGAGGCCCTTACTAAGGACGTTTATCTTAATAAGGAGAAGATCGAGATTTGCAGCGAAATCGCGAGGTGTCATCTCGAAGCGACGCGCGATGTCGCTGCTGCCTTGGAAGCGGTAGAATATCCTTTTAAGAAGCTTCAGCTTAGTGATGCCGATAAGGTTCTCGCTGAGGATGCTCGCGCTAAATTAAAAGCTCTTGTAGACTTTAATCCTAAGTCTGAAGGGGCTAAGAAGCCTAAAAATGCTCATACGGCCGAATATTTTGATGCCGAATTTAAGAAGGCTAAAGCGCCGCGCGGTTATCACGGCAGGCTCGTTCGCGAGTATGTCGCTTATTGTAATGCAACTTACGGTAAGGATATGTTCGATAAGATCGGTGAGATGATTGATAATCAGTATAAGATGAATCCCAAGAGCGACATCTTAAATGACGTTTATCGTTATATCAGCACCTCTTTCCGTGCTGAGGGTTATATGGCTACAGCCGAGTGCGCCGAAGAG
>JAGBTH010000064.1 GCA_017631385.1 Kiritimatiellia bacterium | reverse complement strand
CCTAACTGGTTGGAGCGGTGATGTAACAGCGCCAGTCATAAATGACGTTACATTTGTTGCTGAGTACGCTGCTATTCCCTACGGTATCAGCTACGCGGAACTTAAGGGTGCTGTAAATCCAAATCCCGCAACTTACACGATCGAGGATGAAGTTGTCTTTGCTCCGCTTTCAGATGTTGAGGGTTGGAACTTTGTCGGGTGGAGTCCAAAATCTATCGCCAAGGGTTCTACAGGACCAATAACCGTTACTGCACAGTGGGAACGTGTATTCCATTCAGTGAATGTCGGAGGAGTTTCGACAAATGTCGTTTATGGTTCTCAAATGACGTTCTGCGCACCTGAGCCTTGGTACGATGAAACATGTACTACTCAGATTGTTTATGTCGGTACGACATTTACCGCTCCCATAGTTACCAACGAGTTTACCGTTGCCGTTACGAACAATATCGACTTTACTTGGGATATTCTCGCTACAAACTACTGGTTGGAAGTCGAAGCGACTGAACTTGGCTCTATTACTGGTGCGATGAGCGGCTGGCAGTCCGCGGGGGAGGTGGTCGAACTTGCGGCAGTCCCCGAAGATGGCTGTAGGCTTTATCGCTGGATGGGCGATATTGAAGGGTGTGTTGCAACAAATGAACTTTTGTTTGTTGAGATGAATCGTACTCGTGCGATTGGCGCGCGTTTTGCATACGATATACGTGCTGTGATAGATTCAATATCACCGCAGAATCCTACAGAAGAATCGTCCTTGATTCTTCAGGGTCATGGTGAGGGCGGAACGGTTGCAGAGCACCTTTGGACCGTAGTTCGTCTTTCTGACGGTAAGGTGTCTGAGTTGGCGCGTACGGAGAATTGCCGCGTAAAGTTGAACGCTGGTGAATGGAGAGTTGAATATCGTGTTAAGGACATAACCGGTATTTGGTCTGATCCTGCCTCGCAGACGATTACTGTTGCGGCAATGCTACCTGTAGTCGACCTTCAGGTCGCGCGTTCTGGAGTGAAATTCTACGATTCTATAGGCTTGCCGACGGCGAATGTCGAAGTTGGTGATGTTGTGACTGTAAAGGTGACTGTACAGAACCGTGGAAATGCTGGTATGTCCGGACGCGGATCGGTATATCTCTGTGATGGGATTTTACCTGTTGATGATATATCCGGACTTACAGAGAAGGATTCGCGAATCTTAGCCTCTGCACGTCTTTCTCGCCTTAGTCTTGGCGGATCGCAGAGTGTGTCGATGATATGGAATGTTGGTAAAACGTTTTCTGGTTTAGAGCGCGTCTATGAAGATGGACCGAATGCATTTACCGTCGTAGTTGTGCCGGATGATGATGTTGAATCGGTGGTAAATAATAATCTCGTTACGACAATGCTTGAGCTTGGCGAGTGTGATATTCAGCTTTCTGAAATCTTTAATATTTCTGCTGAATATGAGACGTCGATGTTTGTCGGGTCTGATTACTCTGTCTCGGGTAAGGTTTGGTATGAGCGCGACGGGGCGAGGGTGTATGTCGCAGGGGCGGCTTTGACGTTTATGATTGACGGAGAAATCGCTGGAAGCGGCATTACCGACAGTTCAGGCAGATATCTGTGGATGTTTACTGCACCTGAGGAAGGTGATCATACGATATTGATTAAGGCTGTAGACGGAACTGTTCTAAAAACATACGAAGGTTCGTTTACATCAGTTAATCGTGCTGATTCTGGTGCAGGTGAGCCTGGTGAAGGAGGGGGTTCCGGAGGAGATGAAGATCCTACTGATCCTGAAGAGCCTGTTCCGACTGTAAAGAAGGCGAACCTTAATATTCAATCTTTCGTCTGTACGGGTTCCGGAATTATCGATAAGAGCGGTAATTTTTATTCAGCCTCTCTTGGCGGCGAGGCGAAACTTGAAGCCGTTGTCAGAAATGTTGGTTTAGCGGCTGTAACGAATGCCTTTACAGTAAAGATAGTCGATAATATCAATGGGGATTTTCTCGGTTATGCTGTCGCGACTAACGGACTTAATGTCGGCGAAGAAATGGTTGTTGCGCTTGATGAGCCGATTGTTTTGGAGAAAGCCGGTAGATTTGGTTATAGTGTAATTGTAGACGAAGAAGGGTGTATTGACGAATCATCCGAAATGGACAACGAGAGTAAGGTCTGGGTCACGGTTGAAGAGCCGTTGCCGAATTTGGTTGTGACGGATATGACGCTCTCCGATGCCCAGCCAGTTGAGGGCGACGAGCTTATCATCAATGCTACAGTTCGTAATATTGGTAGTGCGTCATGTCCAGCTGGAGTGAGGGTTGATCTTGATGCAAATGGCATAAGATACGAAATAAAGGTTTCTGAAGAATTGGCAGCAGGCGAATCTGCTGATGTTGCTTATTCTGTATTCCCAGTTTCTGGTTCTCTCAGAATACTTATTGAGGCTGACTATTTTGATGAAATCGCTGAAAGCATCGAAACTGACAATAGCCTTTCGAGAACGATTACGGTCTATTCAGCGAATGCCGATGTAGCTCCTGTTTCGCTCACAGCTGATCCATATCCGTCGGCAGGAGAGCCGTGTGTGCTTACTGCTGTATTTAAGAACAATGGTGGCGCTTCATATCAAGGCGGCACAGCGGTATTCTTTGCGAATGATCCCGAGAGTGGTACTATTGCGGAATCTATGGTTGGACCGATTTCCTGGAAGGGTGGTACGGGTATGGCGACATGCGTATGGACCCCTGTCGGGAATGAGAATAGGACAGTTGGTGTGATATTGGAAGGAAAGGTGTATAAGACAGTATTTTCTGCGATGCCTCCACCTGATTTGCGCGTGATGATGGAGGATATATCGTTTGAGCCCGGAACGCCATCTTCCGGTGATAATGTGAAGTTCCGTGCGATGATTCGCAACGTGAGCGGTAGTGTAGCGTCGACAAATGCAACGGTTGTTTTTGATGTTGCGCCTGTGGATGGTGATTTCTCTCATTTGACTACTATGACTGTTTCGTATTTGGCACCTGGCGGTAGTGTCGCTGTAGATGCTGATATTCCATATACAGTACTTCGTGGAATTTATAAGGTGAAGGTTTCGGTTATGGATGAATCGGGTCGCGATGTTCGTTCGTCGGATAATATAGCGGAAAGGATATTCGGTGTTGATGTTCCTGTTGCTGTGACCGGCGGCGATATTGTCTGTGTAGCGGGCGATACAGTTACGCTTGATGGGTCTGATAGCATTGATGCTACTCAGTGGCGTTGGTCGCTTATTGAAGCTCCAAACGGTAATACAGCGTCCATTTCTGATGCATCGGTGGCGGTGACGACATTTACTCCTCAGATTGCTGGGTTGTATAAGTTCTCACTTGTTGTGTCGGATGGATTGAATGAAAGTACGCCAGCTGAGTGTACAGTTCTGGTCGATCGAGTACGTATAACAGCATCTGCTACAAAGGGTGGAAGCATTAGTCCTTCAGGAGAAATTGTCTATCCTGCGGGTGCAACACCAGAGTATGTTGGAATTGAAGCTCGTGGATATTCATTTGATAGCTTTAAATTGGATGGTGTTAGTGTTGCGAATAAGCCTTCAACATATATGTTTACTGCCTTGGACCGTAATCATATAATAGAGGCTTGTTTCTCTGCTGTGGACTATTCAATTACTTATAATGAACTTAAGAGTGCTGAAAATACGAATCCCGTAACTTACACAGTCGAGGATGAAGTTGTCTTCGCTCCGCTTTCAGATGTTGAGGGTTGGAACTTTGTCGGGTGGAGTCCTAAATCTATCGCCAAGGGCTCTACGGGAGCAATAACCGTTACAGCACAGTGGGAACGTGTATTCCATTCGGTAAATGTCGGTGGAGTTTCAACGAATGTCGTTTATGGTTCTGAAATGACATTCCGCGCTCCTGAACCTTGGTACGATGAAACTTGTACTACTCAGATCGTTTATGTCGGTACGACATTTACGGCTCCGGTAGTTACCAATGAGTTTACTGTCGTTGTTACGAACGATATTGACTTTGCTTGGGATATTCTTAATACTAACTACTGGTTTGATGTTGCCGAAGTTCATAACGGAACGATAGACGCGCCTGAGAATGGTTGGAAACCTCATGGTGATTCATTCGTTATTTCGGCGATACCAGACGAACATTATCACTTTGTTTCATGGTTAGGCGATACGCAGGGATGTATAGAGACGAATATTACCGACCTAGTCGTTACAATGGATCAGGCGCGTAAGATATCAGCTACGTTTGCAATTGATACCTTTATTGTAAAGTTTGATCCTGGGGCGCACGGTGTCCTTTCTGGTGAAACAACTCAGAAGATTGCGTATGGAGCAACGGCGGTTGTTCCGTCAGTAATTCCAGATGTGGGTTATAGTCTAACTGGTTGGAGTGGTGATGTAACAGCGCCAGTCATAAATGACGTTACATTTGTTGCTGAGTACGCTGCTATTCCCTACGGTATCAGCTACGCGGAACTTAAGGGTGCTGTAAATACGAATCCGGCAACATACACGATCGAGGATGAAGTTGTCTTTGCTCCGCTTTCGAATGTAGAAGGCTGGAACTTTGTCGGGTGGAGTCCTGAATCTATCGCCAAGGGCTCTACGGGACAAATAACCGTTACTGCACAGTGGGAACGCGTAATCCATTCGGTGAATGTCGGTGGAGTTTCAACGAATGTCGTTTATGGATCCGAAATGACATTCCGCGCTCCTGAGCCTTGGTACGATGAAACTTGTACTACTCAGATAGTTTATGTCGGTACGACATTTACGGCTCCAGTAGTTACCAACGAGTTTACGGTCGTTATAACGAACGATATCGACTTTACATGGGATATTCTCGCTACTAACTATTGGCTTAAAGTTAGTGCTTCCGAGGGTGGTAGTGTAGACTTTGATGACGCTTGGATGAGCGCTGGCTCTCGTAAGTCTATTTCTGCGACGCCTGATTTTAGTTATAGATTCGTACACTGGGAAGGAGATGTTTCTGATTCGCAATCGACATCGCCCGATATTGTAGTCTTAATGAACCAAGCTCGTTCGTTAAAGGCTGTATTCGAAAAGATTCCTCTTACTATAGGTGAAGCTGCGAATGCGCCTGAATATGATTGGTATACTGAAGGTGATGCTATGTGGTTTGGCGAATGGTCTAAGGCGGCATCTGATGGGGTGCATGCTGTTCGCTCTGGCGCGATAGGTGATTCGAAAGAAACGGTTTTAGGCTTACGTCTTGATGGTGCCGGTACGCTTTCGTTTGACTGGCGTGCTTCTTGTGAAGAAAGATACGATGCTGTTCGATTAGAGGTCGACGGTAAACAAATCCGCGTACTTTGGGGAGAAACGTCGTGGACGAATGTTTGCATTAGCTTAGATGTTGGAGAGCATGATATTCGCTGGGTTTATAAGAAAGGCAGAAGTGGAGCCTTGGGTGAGGACGCTGTTTGGGTTGATAATGTCGTATGGGAATCTGCTACAGAGCCTACTTTAGCAGAAGCATTGGGCGAATTCGAGTGGGAAACAGAAGGTGATATTAATTGGGTGGGAATGCGAAGCGAATATGCTTATGAAGGAACATCTTTCGCGATAGCCGAAGGTCTTGGTGATTTTGAGGCTTCAATAATTCGTACTCGTGTCTCTGGCGCTGGGACTATTAAGTTCCGTTGGGCTGTATCTTGCGAAGAATTTTACGATTGGTTTGATTTCGTCGTTGATGGCGAAGTAGTCGAAATGACGACTGGTGAAACCGACTGGATGGAAGTTTCTGTAGAACTTGGCGAGGGCGATCACGTACTCGAATGGATGTACTGGAAAGATGAGATGGATGATCCAGATTTAGTAGGCGCTAATTGCGCGATGCTAGATTATGTAAGATGGTACCCATTAGATGAAACTCCACCTGAAATCAGCGATAAGACGCTAGCAGCGTTTTTCGCATGGTTAAAAGCGAATAATCAGATTTCGCAGAATGCGACCAAGGAGGATGCAATACGTGTATTCTCATCAGGTATGACCGCTGTAGGTAAGAGCGCAACATTGTACTCAGAATTCGTAGCTGGCACAAATCCAGCAGATGTAACATCTGAGTTTAAGGCTATGATTGAGATTGATGAAAATGATCAACCGATAGTCACGCCATCTCCAAACCTCGGTTCTTCACGAAAATATGTGGTTTTCGGCAAGAAGAATTTAGAGGATTCAACTGAAGACTGGAAAGAAGTTGAAAAGGGTAAAGAAAAAGACTACAATTTCTTTAAAATAAATGTAGATCTCTCAGAGTAAGTTCTCCTGCGGTTAAAAATATCCCCTAAGGTAAATGCAGACGATCTCAGCATTTACTTATAGGGGCTAATTTTTATTTTTTTCAATTTTTTTTTTGGAGATCAAAATTAGAAAAAAGGCTATGATTTTTGCTCATGATTTGCACTACTTCGTTTTGTATGCTCACGAGCTCAACAACGAGAAGTGCGCACCTTTTACCCGAGAGGTGCGCACCTCAGACCCGAGAAGTGCGCACCTCTTGTCGTCGGGCTCGTAACGAGGGGTTTTGTGTCGTTTTTGGGGTGTAGCGAAAATGAGGCTTTTTTTGAGCTAAATGGTAGATGACTTTTATCTCATTTTTAGGATTGTTTGGCTTGTTATGGTTTTACATTACTGAAGTTTTTAGCGGATTTAAGAATAGTTGGTCGAATTTGCTAAGATCTGTCGTTGATCAAAGTTTAAGTGATTATTGTAGTTGCACTTTTAAAGAAAAGATAGTAAAATTTATAAGTACTAGGTTGTACGAATAATGGGAGTGTAAATTATCGTGCGATGTAGAAGCTTTTTATACATTTCGAGTTATAGTAAGTGGAGGTCACTTACCTCGTTAAGTATAAGAAGAGATTTAATAGATTTAAGGAGTTGTATATGCTCAGTTCAATTCGCTCGGTTGCGGTTTCTATTGTATCTGTAATGGCGTTTACATTTAGCGCCCTAGCGTCCGAAGGCTTTGTATCAACGGTATCATCAGGAGTGTCATTGCCAGTTTTTATGTCTACTCAGATGGTTGAGCCGAGTGTGTTTACGGCGAATATATCGATTGCAGATTGGGAAAATTACTCAATTCCCTATGTGTTGCGTGAGAGTTGTCGTGATAAGTTGTATGCTGTTCGGGTTACTTCTAACGTAAATCAGTCTAATCAGTTTCCTCGTAGTTCATATTGTTGTTTTGCTAAGAAGGATGTTCCAGTAGGTAAACAGGTATTTGATATACTAAAAGATGGTCAAATGCATTTAGTTCGTATAAAAATGCGTCATTGTTTAATAAAGGATTTAAATTTTGGTCCTACGAGACCAGTTACTCGTGTTCGTGATGGAGTAGTGTATCGAACAGAGTCTGACCAAAAGGTTTGTATTATCGAGGAAGTAGAAGTATTGCAAAATAAAATAGAAGTTCAGCAATCTAAATCTAAATGGATTCAAGAAATAGATGCTAAATTTACCAAGACTAGGTTGTCTATGGTTCAGAGTAAAGATATGGATTATATCCAGGGAACAATATCGGCTAGAATCAAGTCTAAGACTAAATCGAAATATATTAAAAAACCTATTCTTCGTTTAGTTGTATTGACAGAAGAAAATGGAGCCTTGCATATTAATGAAATGATTATGAAGGATGTTGGTGTGAATAAGTTACCAAGATATGTATTTGGTTCTAGTATTGAATCTAATGAGAATCAGTCAATTTCGATTGAAGATCTTTCATATAATCAAACTCAAGTATCTTTATCAACTTATTCAAATGTGTCGTATTATGGCTATACATTAGAAGATGATAATAGGTATTCGGTTAACACATACCGGTCGCGAGATGGTTCATCGCGTTCATATATTACATATCGTTCGTCTGATAGAAAGTCTCGTACACCTACTGGGTATATAAAATTTAAATTAGATCAAGAAGTTAAGATGATTGGGTATAGGATTGAATTGTGGAATAATGGAGTTTTAGCTTCATCATACGATAGCATGCGCGACAATGTTCTTAAAAAATACGATTTACCAGAAGATTGGTATATTTCGAATAAGTATACTCAAAAGTTTAAATATAAAACATTCGTTGGTGAAAGTTCAAAATAAATCGCTAGTGCGAGTTGTTTAGCGCTGCGAGTAAAAGTTCAATACAACGCGAGCCCATTCGTGGCTCGCTGTTCTTTTTAAAAGGTGAGCATTTTTAAGGGGAACGATTAAGTTGGAATGTTCTTTCCTTTATGGTATAATAGCACCATATAAGACGAAAGGAACTTCAATAAATGGCTAAGCTCTTAGACGATGTTTACTTAAAGCCTTTTGAAAATGCAATACGCGGTCGCGCGGAGAATGCGTTTAGAAGGGCTAATGAGTTGACTTTAGGTAAGTCCCTTTCGGAGTGGGCGAGCGCTCATCACTACTTTGGGCTTCATCAGACTAAGAGAGGTTGGGTCTTTCGTGAATGGGCTCCTAATGCGACGTCGATGTGGTTAGTGGGAGATTTTTCTCAGTGGAAAATCAATCCGGATTTTGAGCTATTTCGTATTCATGGAACTGATATATGGGAGCGTGAAATTTCTAAGGATGCGATAAAAGACGGTGATAATTATCGACTTGAGATGCGTTGGGAGGGTGGTCATGGTGAGCGTATTCCCGCTTATGCGCGTTATGTAGTTCAAGACCCAGTAACTAATTTATTTTCGGCTAAAGTTTACGCGCCTCAAAGGCAATATAAGTGGAAGAATTCTTCGCCGATAAAGCGCCCGAGTTTTAGACCTTTTATTTATGAAGCTCATGTAGGTATGGCGAGCGAAGAGGGTAAGGTCGCCTCATATACGGAGTTTCGAGACAATATTTTACCTCGGATTAAGAAAGCTGGCTATAATGTAGTTCAGCTTATGGCGATTATGGAGCATCCTTATTATGGTAGCTTTGGATACCATGTCAGCTCATTCTTCGCCGCGTCATCGCGTTTTGGTACGCCTGACGAGCTGAAGTCCCTAATAGATACAGCTCATGGTATGGGCTTATTTGTAATTATGGATATTGTTCATTCTCACTCTGTTAAGAATGAGCGCGATGGGTTAAGCTGTTTTGACGGAACAGATTGGCAATATTTCCATTCAGGGGCTAAAGGGTGGCATAGAGCTTGGGATAGCCGATGCTTTGATTATGGTAAGACTAATGTTCTTCACTTTTTACTATCGAACTGTAAGTTTTGGCTCGAAGAATATCATTTTGACGGATATCGCTTCGATGGTGTAACTTCAATGCTATTTTGGGATCATGGGCTAGGGGATTCGTTTACGCATTACGGTATGTACTTTGACGGGTCGATGGATGATGACGCGTGGTGTTATTTGCAGCTCGCTAATCGCGTAATTCATGAAGTAAATCCAAATGCAATAACGATAGCTGAGGATGTTTCGGGTATGCCGGGGTGTGCCGCGCCTATTAAAGATTTTGGCATGGGTTTTGACTATCGTATGGCTATGGGAGTGCCGGACTTTTGGTTTAGGTTAGCTGAAAAGGTTCGTGACGATAATTGGCCGATGGGTGGAATATATTACGAACTTACGAATAAGCGCGCTGAGGAAAAGGTCGTAAGCTATGTTGAATCCCATGATCAGGCGCTCGTTGGAGGTAAGACATTCTTTTTCCAATTAGCAGACGCCGCGATTTATTGGGGTATGGCTAAACATCAAAATGGCCTTGAGGTTGAACGTGCGATTGCG
Source organism: Kiritimatiellia bacterium (assembly GCA_017631385.1). Lineage (GTDB taxonomy): Bacteria > Verrucomicrobiota > Kiritimatiellia > RFP12 > UBA1067 > UBA1067. The sequence continues at coordinate 25,338 of JAGBTH010000064.1, read as the reverse complement.
CTTCATAAAATGGCGCGCTTAGCGACAGCGGCTTTGAGTGGTGGCGCGTATCTTAATTTTATGGGTAATGAATTTGGCCATCCCGAATGGATTGACTTTCCGCGAGCTGAAAATGGCTGGGATTATTCTCACGCGCGGCGTCAATGGTCTTTAAGAGACGATCCTGGGCTTAGGTTTAAGCCTTTGGCCGATTTTGATGAGGTGATGATATCGTCCTTAGCTTCAGAGCGAAAACGCGCTAGACCCATACACTTATTATCTAATGAGCCTGATAAGATATTGGCGTTTATTCGCGGTGAATTAATGTTTATCTTTAATTTCCATCCATCTAATTCTTATACTGAGTATGGCGTTATTGTGCCGCCAGCTACTAAGTGGAAGCATCTATTCGATTCAGACGAGGAGCGCTTTGGTGGCCAAGGGCGTATTCAGAAAGCTCAAGAGTATAATCCTGAGCTAGTTAACACTGGCTCTGAACTCGTTCAGCAGATAAAACTTTATTTACCAGCGCGAACAGTTACAGTATTAAAACATATTAAAAAGTAGTAATGTTGTGAAGATGTGCAGATGGCATCAATAGTTAGAATTGCTTCGTTATTCTTCATTTACCTTTCGCGGTTTTAATAGAAGAAACAAGAATGCGGATTAGTTCTTCGCCATTCGCAGAATGGCGGAGAGGGAGGGATTCGAACCCCCGGACCCTTGCGGGTCAACGGTTTTCAAGACCGCCGCTATCGACCACTCAGCCACCTCTCCAATGCCTAAGTATATTTGGTTAAAAGCAAATATGCGCATATTATATCATATTTTAGGTGTTTTGTGTGTGCGTAATTATAAAAATGTCTCTGAGGAGAAAAATTTGATATAATATAATGCATTATGAAAAAAAGAGTTATATTAGGTTCATTATTTACATCTATTCTTTTTGCTGCTAATAGCGCATATTCGTCAGTTGTTGTTACGAATGCGATGGAAAATCCCTTGATGGGTTATGAAGTACATGGTATCGGCGAAAAAGAGAATGAAGTAGCTGTTGTATTTACGAATGAAAACGCAAGCGCGATATCTTGGACAGCGCCCGCCGATCTTGATAATGTTCAGTTTCTAGTAGTCGGCGGCGGCGGTGGTGGCGGCGGCGACTATGGTACGGATGACGGGCGCTATGGCGGCGGCGGTGGCGGCGGCGGTGGTGTTGTCGCAGGAACGATTGTATCTATTAAGAAAGATGCAGTAGTATCAGTTAAAGTAGGTGTTGGCGGCAAGGGCGGTATCGCAGGTGTGAAGCCAGGGACAAGTACATATAATAATAATGGCGCTGCAATTAAAGGCGGCAATAGTGAATTTTCGATAGATGGTGTTCAATATGTTGTTGCGGATGGTGGCGGACGTGATTTAGGTATTTATAAGAAAAACTCAGCATATACACTTTATCAAGGGGGATTTGGTGGATCAGGTGCGGGAAGTCGAGCTAAAAAGACCACCAAAAGTGATAATACCAAGGGCTCTATTAAAGTATCTGCTGATAAAGCGACAGGAACTCCCTACGGTAACAGCGGCGGAGTAGGCGTTTCGACTATTTCGTACGCAGCAGGCGGTGGCGGTGGCGCAACTGAAGAAGGCGATTCGCCGACGGATCAAAATCATGGTGGCAATGGCGGTGAAGGATTAGCTTCGATCATTACCGGAGAATTAGTTGTTTATGGCTCTGGTGGCGGTGGTGGTACTGCGACTTCAGCTGGTGTTGGCGGTAAAGGCGGTACTGGCGCGGGTGATGGACATATTAAGGCGAGTCATGATGGAGAGAATGCTTTAGCTAACCAAGGCGGTGGTGGTGGCGGCTCAGGCGGTAAGAGTAATGGCGGTAATGGAGGTTCAGGTATTGTTGTACTCCGTTATACTGCTCATACTCACGAATGGAGCGAGTGGGTAACGAATAAAGTCGCTACTTGTACGGAGAGCGGAATTCGTACGCGTAAATGCGATCTAGAAGATTGCACTATTAAAGAGTTTAATGAAGTTATCCCTCCATTGGGGCATAATTGGGGTGAATGGAATGTACTTAGAGAGCAAGATCGCGCTACACCCGGTCTTCGTGAACATACTTGCATTAGATGCGGTGAATACGAAAAAACTTTATTTGTAACGCGCCCTATTCGTATTCTTACTATTGGTAATAGTTTTTCTACTTTGATGTGTGCGAAAAACGCGCTCCCTAAGGCTGCGGCATTGATAGGTTGCGAGATAGACTATGCGCACATGTATAAAGGTGGGGCTTTATTAGATCAAGCCTGGAGTAATCGCAGTAAAGAAGATGTTTATAGCTTAAAATATTATTTCGCGTCAAGTGAATTGCCATTTTCGGAAATGTCTAAATCTCCAGCGATTGTAGCTGTTCTTAAATCATACGACTGGGATATTGTAACTTTGCAGCAAGGTTCAACGAAATCTGATAATTCCTCTTCGTATTCGCCATATCTTGAAAATCTTATTGGATTAATTAATGAGCATGCTCCAAATGCTAAGATTGTTTGGCAAATGACATGGTCTTATGGTCGGTTTTCGAAAGTTGATGGCGATTTTATGGGGAATGTCGCTAATCGAGATAAAATGTACAATAATATTTGTAATGCTTATAAAACTAAAGTTAAGGATGTAGTATGGAAGACGATTCCTACGGGATATGCGATTCAGCTATATCGTTATAGACTACCCGTTATTGAGCCAGAACAGGATTTTACATATTGTGATTATAGGCATTTAAATGATGAAGATTCTACGGTAGGCAATACAGGAGGCGAGTATCTTCAGGTGCTTACATGGTGTAAGGCTCTTTTTGGTGAGATGCCATCATACGAGATTTATCCGCCTTCAGAATATAGCGGAAATTATAATCTTTCAGACGAAGAGGAGATTATGCGCTTACGTCAGTGCGCTTCTGACGCGTGCGACGCGACAGCGTATGATTATTACGGTCAGGGTACTGTAGATTTTCATTGGAATGTAAAATTCCTTAATAATGATGGTACGCTAATTTCAAATCAGTCTATTACGAATGGTGCGAGTGCGAAAGTTTTGAAGATTTTTGATAATAAGTCATGGAGCTGCAAGCGCCGAGTAAGAGCGTCTGGCGATGGCGTTACAACTAAGACGGTTACTATGACGAGCGAAAATATCTTAACCAATAAGGTTTATGATACGCTTACATTTACAGCTAACGAGGCTATTACTGATTTAGGGCCTCAAGTGGCAGGCGAGTCGTATGATCCCGAGGATGCTGTTGATGCGGCGAGAGAATCCAAGAGCGTTCAATATCCTTCGGCGCCTACGCTTTCGGGTGAAGTTGGGTCTCAAGTTGTCACGTTCGGCGATGTAGTTGCGGCGGTTCCGTCGTATTATACGGCATCATTAGATGGTAATGAACTTTCGCTTAAGCTTAATGATGAGGCAAAGCCCGCAATTGACGACGAGGACGAGGCTAAAGCGTTCGAAATTAAGGATGGTAAAGTTTCAATACATTTAACTAATGTTAAAAATAAGCTCTATTATTCCATTATTTCGGCCGAAACGCCTAATGCCGATGATGCAGATTGGGAGGTGTGCGGCGAATATGAGGCGGGCAAGAGCAATTTTGAGATTGATGCTAATGGCGAAAAGCGCTTTTACAAAGCTTCAGTAAAGGATGAGTTGTGAGTTTTTATGCCAATTTTAAAATATTCGGATTCTTCGCAGTTATACTCACTACGTTAACTGGGTATACTACGATAGATTGGGCGGCGAAAGATTTAGGTTTAAAGTCAGAGAAGTTTGATACTGAAATATCAGGCAGGCGTGAAGTTGATTGGTATCGGCATAAGGGCGATCCTAATTGGGGCGGGGACGCTGAATTTATAGATAGGTTTGCAGTAGCCAAGCCTGTAAAAGGAGATGTAACGAACTCTCCATTGTTGGTAGTTCTTCATTGGAGAGGTGGAGGTTTCGCGTCAGGCGGTATAAATGGACAAATAGCGCTAGCTGATCAAAAAGATCGGGTATTTTCGGCTCCTGATGATTTTTATATTCTGATGCTGGATTCAATGCGTGATTATAATGTTTTTCTTAATCGTACGCATGATGAATATTGGTGGGGCGCAACATCTCGATACCGTGGACCTGTCCGTGAAGATATTCCTAGGATTATGAAAGGTGAGACATCGTGTGAGAAGCGTGTTTTAGATTCTGTAGAGTGGGTGATTCGTAAGTATGGCATAGATCGTAATCGTGTTTATTTATGTGGTAATTCAATGGGCGGTCAGGCGACTTATGCTATAGGGCTAGGTCATGGGGAGGTGTTCGCCGCGATAAACGCTAATGTTCCAGCGACTGTTTGGTTCGCGGCAGCTCGTTTAGGCTTTGTGGATGAAAAAGGCGATGATGTTATAAAGGATCGTTTTGATCACTTTGTTGATCCGCCGATATGTGTAGAGTGGAGCGGTATTGATGATATGTGGAGTCGAGATCGTGATGTTATAGTACGCGGCATGATTCGTAGGCAATGGCCGCATATTGTACTTTGGGGACCGTTCGGGCATTGCAGTTATGTTTCTTCAGCTCGCTTAAAAAATGATCTTGTTGAGCGTTTTGACTGGCTAAAGATAAAGAAAAATGAAGCATATCCAGTTTTTACTAAAGCTACATGTGATGATAAGCTCCCCTGGCCATTTAAAGTATGGAAGCCTAAAAAGGCTTGGTTTAGCGGTTGGGCTGACGATATTGAATCAGCGGAGATGGTAATTGCAGATGGAGCGCCTCCCTCAGGCCAAAAAAATGCATTTTTCAGGTGGCGTAATTTACGCGATGACGATAATGGTTTTGAAATGGAGCTTTATATAGCGTCAGCTGCTGAAATTGGTACTAAACAATTCAATCCGCCAAAATCATCTAATGCTACTGTTGCTATTCGTCGAATACAGAGTCCTAAATTGGCAAAGGCTCGTAAGGTACGCTGGAGGTTCGGAGGAGCTTCTGGTATAGTTGAGCGTGATGAAAATGGTACTATTAGTATACCTGATCTTGAACTTACGCGTGAGGAAAAAGTCTTGTATCTAAATTGTCTTGATTAAAGAAAAGTAAAACATATAAAAATCTACTTTTGGCGGAAGATTTTATATTGCGTATTGACGAATTTTCATATTTTAGGTAAAATACCTTTAAAAATAGAAAAAGTGAAAGAGAACGGTAATGTTCGGTAAAATAAAGTCTCTTTTTTCAACTGACATCGGTATTGACCTCGGTACCGCGAACTCGCTTGTATATGCGAAGGATCGTGGTATCGTTTTGCGTGAGCCGTCTGTAGTGGCAATTCAGGCTGGTTCTAAGCGAGTTCTTGCCGTTGGTGAGGAGGCTAAGCGTATGCTTGGTCGTACACCTGGAAATATCGTTGCTATTAGGCCGATGAAATCTGGTGTTATTGCAGACTTTGACATTACTGAGGCGATGATATCGTATTTCATCAGAAAAGTCAGTCCTAAGCGTTTTTATTCAAATATGAAGTGCGCTAGACCTCGTATGGTTATCGCTGTTCCCAGCGGTATTACCGAGGTTGAGAAGCGCGCTGTCGAAGATGCTGCTCAAAATGCAGGAGCGGGCAAAGTGTTCCTTATTGAGGAGCCTATGGCTGCTGCGATTGGTGTAGGATTGCCGGTTTCTGAACCTGCAGGTTCCATGATTGTCGATATTGGCGGTGGTACTTGCGAGGTTGCAATTATTTCCTTGGCGGGAATTGTTCATAGCTATTCTGCTCGCGCGGCGGGTGGTGACGCTATGGATGAATGCATTATGAAGTATGTACAGCGAGTCTATAATCTTCTCATAGGCGAGCGCATGGCCGAATGGATTAAAATCGAAATTGGAAGTGCCTATCCAGTGGGCGAAGAAAAGACGCTGGAAATTAGAGGTAGAGATGTAGTGGCAGGGTTGCCGAAAACTTTGACTATAACTTCCGAGGAAATTCGAGACGCTTTGAAAGATCCTGTAACGCAGATTGTCGATGCGGTTAGAACGACCCTTGACAAGTGCGAACCTGAACTCGCGGCAGATCTTGTTGATCGCGGGTTGGTGCTTTCGGGCGGTAGCGCGCAGCTTCGTGGACTTGATAAATTACTTGCGGCGCAGACGGGGCTTCCTGTTACGCTGGCAGAAGATCCTCTTTCGGCGGTTGCTGAAGGTACGGGTGTTGTCATGAACGAACTTGATTTCCTCGCGGGTAATAAACGAGAGATGTAAGGTTTTCGGCGACTCTTAATTTAGATAGGGAGTCGCTAAAATGAAGGCAAAGACAACTAAAACTTGGGCGATTGCCGCGATAGCGGTGATTGGGGTCTTTGTTTTTCTTTTTTCGAAGTCTGTAGCTATTGAGTCAGCATATCCGTTTCAACGTGTTAAGAAGTGGTTTTCGCGTAGTGTGGTTTCTCGTATGGTCGGGGCGTGGGAAGGAGCATCGGCTAAGGCAGAGAATGTGCAATTAAAGAGAAGTCTTTCGGCATTAGCTATTGAAAATAGTGAATATGAAAAAATATATGCCGAAAATCATCGACTTCGTCAGGTTCTTGAATACAGTGAAAATCGTAAGCAGGAGTGGATACCGGCTGAGGTTCTATCGTATGGGGGAGGGGCAGTAGATGCTTTTAAATCTATACGTGTCAGTAAGGGCTCCTTTGCGGGAGTTCGTGAGGGCGCAGCGGTGGAAGTACCCGAGGGCCTTGTTGGGAGGGTGGTATCTGTAACTCCTCATACTAGTGAAATCGCTCTTATAACAGATCCGTCGGTTAAGGTTTCTTGTCGAATAGAGACTGAAAAACCAATAACAGGCGTGTTAGTTGGTGGGTCTGAAGATATGCTGATTTTGAGGTTTTTAAAGCCTAATGTTGAGATTCTTCCAATGACTAAGGTTTATACCTCTGGCCTGGGTGGAGTTTTCCCACCGGGAATTATGGTAGGCGCTTTTAATTCTAGTATTGAGGCTACGGAGCAGGGTATTAGCGGTCTTGAGTGGCGAGCTCTCGTAGTGCCGGCTGTTAATTTTATGACATTGAAAGACGTTTTTATCCGCAAGTGAAAAAAGATATTGTTCAGCTTATTTTTTCAATACTCGTACTAGTTCTTTCGTGTGCGGCTGAGGAGCTTTTACCTAGTGTGTCAGTTGTCGGTGTTCCGGTATTGCTTAGTGTCGCCATGTATTCGGCTTTAAACAGAACTCCTATAGTAGGGCTTCTTTTTGCATTAGCTGCGGGCGCTGCTGAAGATTCATTAGGATCGTTGCCGGTTGCATCTAGCGTAAGTTTTTTCGTTTTGGCATGTGCTATACTTCGAGGCTTTAAACTACCTTTGGCTTTAGGTTCGTTGGCATTTCCTCTTTACCAGTTTTGGGTATGGGTTTGGCTAGGCTCTGCTATGCAGGGTGGCATTTTACTTAGAATGCTTATTTCAATCCCTGTTGGCGTTGTTACTTTGTTGCTTGTATGGTTGTTACTTCATTGGTTCGACGGAAAGGCGGCTATCAATGAAAAATAACTATTCGATGCTTGGGCTTATCATGTTCGTTATTTTAGCGACATGCTTCGCAATTGGATTTTTAATTTTGATTTTTAGATTGAAGGGTGAACAGGTTGATTCTGCCGCGGAATATCGTCGTCAGATGCAGTCGCAATCGTTTAGACGAGTTCAAACCATTGGGGTTCGCGGGCGAATTTTAGATAGAAATGGAGTAGTTCTCGCTGGTAATAGACCAGTTATTAATATAACTATCAATCCTGAATCGTATCGTGCTAAAAAAAGAGGTGAATCAACTGAAAAAAATATTGTTGATGCGCTTAATAAGGCTGCTGAAATTGTAGGTAGAGATTCCTTCGTTGATAGTGAGGATATTCGTCGTCATCTTAGGCAATCATTGGCGATGCCGCTTGTTGTTTGGCGCGATATAACTGAGGCGGAGCAAGCAAGATTTTTTGAACATCAACATGAGCTTAAAGGGTTTGAATGTTCAATAGGCTCTGAGCGTTATTATCCATGCGGAATGTTAGCAGCTCATGTTTTAGGTCGCGTAGGTAGAGATAGGCGAAAACTTAATTCAGGGGATGAGCGAATTAATTTTGTGGATAAAGAATTGTGTGGTAGGGATGGGCTTGAACTACAGTATGACACATTACTTCGGGGTATGCCGGGAGTGGAGAGGGTTTTAGTGGACGCCTTGGGATTCGCAGCAAGGCGTGAGATTTTAGTTGAGGCGAGAAATGGTTTTGATCTTAATCTTACATTGGATTATAAACTTCAAAAAGTTGCTGAGTCGTCTTTGCGCGGCTTAAGGGGAGCGTTCGTTGCGGTAGATCCTCGCGATGGAGCTATTCGTGCGATGGTTAGTTCACCTTCGTTTGATCCGCGTGAATGTGTGCCGATTTTTCCGCGTAAACTTTATGAGCGCTATAGTAAGGATCCTGCGAAGCCGCTTCTTAATCGTGCGGTAGCTGGGCTTTATGCGCCTGGATCAACATTTAAGCCTATTACGGCTTTAGCGGCGCTTTCGAAGGGGCTAGATCCTTCGAAAACTCATGGTTGTTATGGATATTATGAAGTTTCTGGTATGCGAATACGCTGCGCTAGAACTTGGGGACATGGTGATATGGATCTTGTTAATGCGATAAAAAATAGTTGTAATCCGTATTTTTGTGAAATAGGTGTTAAGGTTGGCGCTAATACTATTAGTGAAGTTAGTAGGGATTTTGGGCTTGGCGCGAAAACAGGTATTGATTTTCCTATTGAGGGTGTAGGTCTTATTCCTAGCGCGGCAGAAAAAGCTAATCGCGATCCCTCTGTTAAATGGAATTCTGGGGATGTAGCGCAGACTTCTATAGGTCAAGGGCTTCTTTTGGTTACTCCTTTACAAATGGCGCTGGTTGCAGCTGCGCTCGGAACAGGTAAATTACCTACGCCTCATTTTACGAAGGATTATGTATTTAATACTAAAGATGTTGGTGTATCTTTAAAAAATAGGAAAATAGTTTTGGAGGGGATGCGTAAGGTAGTTGCTGGCGGTACCGGGCAACTGGCGGGTAAGAACGTCGAGGCGAATGTTATTGGTAAGACGGGTACGGCTGAAGTTGGCTCTCGCGCGAATAGGCGTAAAAATACCTGGTTTATCGGCTATGTAACGCCTACTGAGAAATCGATCATTAAAGAGCCTCTGGCGCTAGCGTTAGTCGTTGAAAATGGTGAGTCGGGCGGATCAACTTCGGCGCCGAAGGTTGGTGAAATTTTAAGGGCTTTCTATGGGGAGAGCGAAAAATGAAAAAGTTTCTATTTAGATTTAATTGGTTTTCATTTTTCTCGATGATTGCTCTTATAGTTATAGGTGCGATGGTTTTAGCGTCGGCTGGAGAGGCTAGAGGGGCGCTTGTATTCGCTACTAAATGGAAGTCAATGATAAATACGGCGATCTTTGGGCTTATATTATATTTTATTATTGCATTCACGGATTATAGAACTATTCTTAGTTATTTGGCGCTTCCTTCGTACGCTACAGCAGTCATTTTACTTATTCTTGTTCTTTTAGTCGGCACGGAGCAGTTTGGAGGTAAAAGGTGGCTTTGGTTTTTCCAGCCAAGTGAAATATCTAAGCTTTGTGTAATAGCGTTTTTAGCGTCTTTTTTTGGGACGAAAGAAGAGATGTTTAAAGGGCATTATGGTTTTAAAGGATTTCTTGTTGGAGCTAGCGCCATATTACTGCCTTGTATACTTATTTTAATGGAGCCTGATTTAGGTACGACATTGACATTAGTCCCAGCAGTACTCGTTATGCTTCTAGCAGCTGGAGTTTGGCGCAAGGGTCTTGTAGTGGTATTAGCCGTAGGGTGTATCGCGGCAGCAGCAGTTCTCGCGGCGATTCATGAGGCTGAAAAGCCGGGAGTCTCTCAAGAGCGACGAGCTGTTATTTTAAAGTATGTTCCTTTAAGACCTCATCAGGTTGAGCGAGTGAAGACGTTTCTATATCCAGAAACAGACAAGAATGATTCAGGGTATAATTTGCGGCAATCTAAGATGGCTATTGGTGCGGGCGGTTTTTCAGGCAAGGGATACGGTAAAGGCGAGTCTATCAGGCGCGACCTTTTGCCAGCAATGGGCGTTATGAACGATTTTATATTCTGTGTATGGGCTGAAGAGATGGGTTATATAAAGGGTTCGCTCTTATTGATATTTTTATTCGCCGTGTTGTGCTTGTCAACGGCATGGACAGCGGTAGTGACGAATGATAAGAGAGGTCAGATATTTGCACTGGGTGTCGCGACTCTTATTTTTGCGCATGTCTATATCAATATCGGTATGTGCATAGGTTTAGTGCCTATTACGGGGCTACCTTTACCATTTCTTTCGTTAGGGCGTACGTTCCTTATAACGGTTATGTGCGCTTTAGGAATTATTCAAAGTATATCATTACATAGAGAGGATGAAAAATAAATGAACCTATTCGGATGGCTAAAACGCTCTAAAACAAAGCGTGAAATTATAGTAAATGTCGAAAAACTCGAAACTCGAGTGGCTGTCATGGAGAATGGCCGCTTAGAGGAGTTTATGGTTGAACATTGTGAAGAGGAACGACTTGTAGGGAGCATTTTTAAAGGGCGCATACAAAATCTAGAAAATGATCTTCAAGCGGCCTTTGTTGATATTGGATTAAAGAAAAACGCTTTTCTTCATTATTGGGATATGACGCCTGACGCTGATTCTATATTGGATGACGATGATGACACTTCGCGTAATAAAAATTCGAAGAAAGCTAATCGCCTTTCAGATGAAGAGATAGCCAAGCGTTTCCCCCCGGGTTCCGAAATTATTGTCCAGGTTACTAAAGGACCTATATCAACGAAAGGTCCGCGAGTAGTAGCGAATCTTTCGATTCCCGGGCGTTATCTAGTAATGATGCCTGGAGCTAAAGATTCTCGCGGGGCGACATTGCGCGGCGTTTCGAAGAAGATTGGCGATGCTAAGGAGAGACAGCGTCTTAAAAAGATTATTGATAAGTTGCCACTGCCCGATAATGTAGGGTTGGTTGTTCGTACGGTAGGCCAAGGCGCGAGTGCGCGTGCGTTTGCGCGTGACTTGAGAAATCTCTTGTCTGTTTGGAATGAAATGCAGGCTAATACCAAGAATCTTCGCACGCCATGCTGTATTTTCCATGAGCCCGATCTTTGTGAGCGCGTAGTAAGAGATTGGCTCACTGAGGAAATAGATGCTATCGTAATTGATGACGCGAAAAGCTATGAAGAGATGCGAGAGCTAACTAGCCGCATTTCAAGACGTGCGAAATCGAAGATCCGTCGTTATGATGGTAACGCCAATATTTTTGAACATTATGGATTAGAGCGTCAGTTAACTGATGCGTTCGCTCGTAAGGTAATGCTTAAATCAGGCGGTTATTTAGTAATTGACGAGACTGAGGCTCTTATTGCAGTTGACGTTAATACTGGTCATTATAAGGGTAAGGGTTCTCAGGAGGAATCAATTCTCGAAGTGAATCTGGAGGCCGTCGAAGAAGTGGCGCGTCAATTAAGATTGAGAAATATTGGAGGTCTTGTAATTCTCGATCTTATTGATATGAAATCGCGTAAGCATCAAAAGCAGGTTTACCGTGCGCTAAAGGATGCGCTTAAGCGTGATCGTGCGCGCACGAATGTTCTTGAGATTTCCGAGCTTGGGCTTCTTGAGATGTCACGCCAGCGTCAAGATCAGTCGATTCTTTCGATGCTTACATCTAATTGTCCTTATTGCCAAGGTCACGGCGTTATTAAAAGCCCAATGGCTATTTCGATTGAGGTTCAGCGTCATCTTACGAGTTTGCTTAAAAAAGCTGCCGCCGATAAGAAGCCTTTTGAGCCTAAAATAGTTATTGCTCCTCAGGTTATGCAGCGCTTAAGGACTGAAGATTCTGGTATTTTAGCTAAACTTCAAAACGATTTTGATACGCGTCTTACATTCGTTTCGGAGCTTCATCGCCATCCGGAATCATTTTCTATACTAGACGCAGCCACCTCACAAGTGTTATACTCTCAATCATGAAAAGAATATTCTTCATTTTGACGGCAGTTGCATTGCCGCTAGCAGCTTCAGCGCTTTCGGTAGATGTATCTGGTGTGACGAGTTTAAAAGTATCGGCCGATAAAATAGCAGCCGATAGGACTACTGGAAATCTCGTTGCCTCTGGGAACGTGGTCGCCGTTCAAAGCCCGTTCAGAATGTTTTCTGATCGTGTCTCTAAGATCGGTAATCTCTACAGTTTCTCAGAGAATACTATGGTGACGACGTGCACTAACGATCTCGACTGTTTGCACTGGTGCGCGAAAGGGGCGCTAGATTACGACGACGGTAAAGAGATAACGGCGCGCAATATGACTGTTAAGATGTTCGGAGTACCAGTTTTTTGGTGGCCGTACTGGTGGCAGCCTTTAAATACTGATTATGGTTGGCGCGTAATGCCAGGCTATAGAAGTCGTTGGGGGGCGTATCTTTTAACGAAGTATGTATATGACATAACGGATGACTTCGCCACTAGCGAGTGGGGTTTAAGAGGTAATACTCGTTTAGATTTAAGAACTAAAAATGGTGTAGCTTTAGGTCAGAGTATTCGCTGGAAGTTAGGAGATTACGGCAAGGGTAAGTTTAAGGTTTATTGTCTTTGGGATCAAGATGCCGATAGATACGACAGAAATTGGCATAATGAACAGAAATATAATTATTCCAATTGGGGTTCTGAAATTCCCGATGAGCGTTATGCTTTGGAATTTTCTCATAAGTGGGAAATAACTGAGCGTGATATCTTTCGCGTGCGTGCGACTTATTTTAGCGATTCGAGCTTCCCTTACGATTTTCTCCGCGATGGCATGATGCGCTTATCGAATCCTTATGCTGATTCGGCTCGTAATGAATTAGCATGGGAACATATTGAAGATACCGTAGGTTTTGGTGTTAGTGTTTCGGGGCCATTAAATGACTTTAATATGGGTGTTGCGAGATTGCCTGAGTTTTATTTTGATGTTGCTCCTCAAGGTTTATTTTCTTTGCCGATTAATTACGAATCATCATCACGCTTCGGGTGGTTGAATCGTAATTATGCTAAGTATGGAGATGCGTTGACGAGTCCTTATTATAGGTATTCTCCTGGGCTTTGGGCTGATTATCAGACATTTAGAGCTGATACATATCATAGATTTACAATTCCATTTAAAATAGCGGATGTGCTCTCGGTAGTTCCTCGCGCTGGCGTAAGAGGTACTTATTGGTCTCATTCTGGTAGCGAGAACCTATATGGCTATGGTAGAACATCACAGCGAGAGGAAGACGTTGCGCGTTCAATAGTAGAAGGTGGCGTTACATTTTCGGCTAGAGGTACAGCTCCTATAGGTGAAGATTGGCAGCACGTTCTAGAGCCATACGCTGATGTTTTAGTTCAGAAGTCGAATTATACAGGCCTTAAAGATGGTCGCCGCGCGCTTTATTTCGATTCTATTGACGGTAGTGCCGAGTGGCTGGATCAGTTCGCGGGTCGCAGTCGTAACCTGCCATATTCGTGGCATGGTATCACTCCAGGTGTCAGGAACGCCTTTAGAAAGGCGGACGAAGATGGGCGCATGAGATTGTTTTTTGATTTTGATTTTTATATGGCTATTCAGTTTAATGATAGTTCCTGGACGGATGGGGATCGTTATCATAGGTTGACTAAGAGCCAAGAAGATCCTAATTATGCTCGGGAGGGTGATATATTGGCCAATCCTGGTTTTAGAGCGAGAATTTATCCAACTTCCGATTTTGCGCTTATGACTCGCGTTGAGTGGGATGGCGAAAACGATACCGTAGCTTATGCGGATGTGGAGATAGCCAAGCGCTTTTCTAAAACATTTAAGGGTAGCATTTCGTATGCGGCGCGCGATCATCGTTATTGGGATTATTCGTCAACTCCGTTTAATCCGGAATATATGACTAGCGAGAATTTCAATTGGGCTAAATATTCCTATCTCGGTGTTGAGTTAGAGCATGAGATTTGTGACGCTATCGCTTGGGGGCCATTTATCCGTTGGGATATGCGCGAGAATGAGCTTGACGAAATTGGCGCATGGCTTGATCTTAGGACTGACTGTTTGGCGTTCCGCTTTAGTGTCGCGTATGAAAATGATTATATGCGCCTAGATGGCTCTGAGTATGAGCATGACTGGAGCTTTAGCATGGGAATTTATTTAAGAGCCTTAGGCGATAATGCGGGGTCGATGTTTGGAGACTAAGTTAAAGTGCGTAAAGCTAAACAGAGTGGTATGGAGCGTCTCGAGAAGTATCTTACAAAGATAATTCTCGAGAAGGGGGCTGATCAAAATCAACCTTTTTTAATAGGTTTGTTGTTAGTCTTTCTAAAAGGGGTTAGTGTTATTTTTGCTAGCGTAGTAGCCATACGATATTTCTTTTATCGTATCGGATTTTTGCGCCGCTATCCGCTCGGGATTCAAGTAATTTCTATCGGTAATGTTACAGCCGGTGGAACAGGTAAAACGCCTGTGACAGAAATGTTCGCTCGTGCATTGGCCTCTAAGGGTAGAAAAGTCGCGATTCTCTCGCGTGGGTATCGTCGTAAAGAAGCACCATGGTGGCAACGGATGTTTACCCAGGTTATTGATCCGCCCTTAGTCGTTTCTGATGGTAAGCGTGTTCTTTTAGACTCCGCTGTCGGTGGTGATGAGCCGTATATGTTAGCTTCCAATCTTCCAGGGGTAGCTGTAGTTGTTGATCGTGATCGCGTGAAGGCGGGGCGTTATGCGATTAAGCGCCTGGGGTGTGATACCATAATTCTTGACGATGGTTTTCAGTATCAAAAACTTAAGCATTCAATCGAGGTTGTGCTAGTGGATGCTACGAATCCGTTTGGTAACGGTAATATGCTGCCGCGTGGAATTCTACGAGAGCCTGCGCGTCACATAAAACGAGCTGATATAATTTTCTTGACGAAATGCCGCGGCGATACCTCCAAGGTTGTTGAAGAAATACGAAAATATAATAAAAAAGCAGAAATCGTTAAATGTACTCACGCTCCTAAAACGCTTAAGGATGTTTGGAGTAGAGAGGAATTTCCTCTGGATTGGTTAAAGGGTAAGCAGGTTTGTACACTTTCCGGTATCGCTTCTCCTAAGGGTTTTGAAAATTCGTTAAGACATCTAGGCGCTAAAGTCGTATGGTGCGAGAGATACGCCGATCACCACCGCTATGATCCCTCAGAAATCCTCTATGCTCTTAACCGTACGGCGGATATGGGCTCTGATGCGCTAGTCACGACCGAGAAGGATGCTGTTAGGTTTTCTCGATTCGAGACCGTGCCTGTTAAATGTCTTTATTTGCGAATCGCCATTGAAGTTCTAGAAGGCGAGAATAGTTTTAATAAAATTATCAATCGCATTAGTTATACTAAATGAAACCTGGCGGCATATTAAAAAATGCTTTTACGGTAGGTGCATTTACTGCGCTTTCCCGTGTTTTAGGGTTGGTTAGAGAAATGTTGCAGTCGCGTCTCATTGGCGCGGGTGTAGCTCAAAGTGCTTTTACAATAGCGTTCGCCATTCCCAACATGGCGAGAAAGCTTTTTGGCGAAGGAGCTTTAACTGCCGCGTTTGTACCTATATTTAAAGATGAAGTTGAGAATGGATCACTAGAAAAGGCTGCTAAATTAGCGCGTTCAGTCATGACTACGGTGATGTTGATGCTAGGCGCTATTCTTATTTTAGCTATGGGCTCTTTGGAGATAGTCGTTAAATTCAGGGATGAGTTAGGTATTACTGACGCTAAACGCTTTTTGCTGACAATACGTCTTATAAAGACATTATTGCCGTATATGTTATTTATTTGCGGCGCGGCGTTTGGAATGGGGGTCTTGAATGCTCTAGGTCGCTTTAAGGCGTCTAGCGCGATGCCGTGTCTTCTCAATGTTTGTTGGATTGCGATGTTGGGTTGGATTTCGTTTTTCCCCGAGATGCGCCTCGATCAGAGGATTCATCGTATTGCTGTTGCGATTCTTGTCGCTGGAGCATTGCAGATGGCGTTTATGTTTTGGCGAATGGCGCGAGCCGGGGTTGTTCCCGGATTAAGTTTTTCGGATTGGCGCGACTCTAAGGTTGTTAAGGTCTGGCGTAATATCGGCATTGGCGCGTTGGGCGCTGGCGCGATACAGCTTAATTATCTTCTTGATCAGCTTTTAGCTCAGTTGGCGAGTCCCTGGGCTGCCGGTGTAATCGGTTATGCCGAGCGACTTATGGATTTGCCGCTTGGAGTTGTCGGGGTTGCATTCGGCACAGTTTTATTGCCGACATTCGCTGGTTTTTTTGCTAAAAAGGATGTTGAAGGCGCTCGTGATGCTTTAGCTTCGTCTTTAACTTCGTTATCATTCGTTATGATACCTGCGGCGTTCGGGTTGTTTATTCTCGCTAGTGAAGTAACTAGCGTCATTTATGAAGGCGGTGAGTTTGATTCGTTGGCGACGCTGCGAGTTTCGCGTTCTTTAGCCGTTTACTCTATTGGTTTAGGGTTTTTCTCGCTCCAAAAGGTAATGGTGCCTTGGTTTCAGTCTCAAGGCGATATGAAAACCCCACTTAAGGTTTCTCTTTGTACTGTTGCTATGAATGCGGTTTTAAATATTCTAGCAGTATGGCTTTTATCCGTTGAGTGGCGTCATGTCGGGTTAGCAGCGTCTACTGTTTTTTGTTCCGCGGCGGGTTGCTCTATGCTGGCGGTATTGGCTAAGCGTAAAAATGGTGCATTAGGTTTAAGTAAGGTTATTGCGCCAATAATAAAAATTCTCTTCGCGTCAATTATTATGACTGTTGCGATATATGTGGTACGTAAATTCGTTTTGACTAATGGGATGGTTTTATCGTGTCGTCTTAATAGCATTATGCAGTTAATAGTGTTGATGATTACTGGAGGCGTTATTTATTTTATTTCATCGTATTTATTTATGCGAAAAGAATTAAAGTCTATTCGAATTAGAAGGCGCTGAGTATGAAAGATAAAAAAGAACTTACATTTACAGCAATTATTCTCGGAATTTTAATTTCGGTAATTTTTGGAGCGGCCAATGCATATTTAGGTTTAAGAGTGGGGCTTACTGTTTCAGCGTCTATTCCCGCAGCGGTAATTTCTATGGGAGTTCTTAGACTTATTTTAAGGCGAGACTCAATACTAGAGAATAATATGGTCCAAACTATCGGCTCTGCTGGCGAATCTTTAGTCGCTGGAGCGATTTTCACAATGCCAGCTCTCTATTTATGGGCTGAAGAAGGCTTGTGCGCGCCTCCTGGCTTTATTCAACTTACAGTAATTGCGCTTTGTGGTGGTATGTTAGGTGTTTTGTTAATGGTTCCAGTTAGAAAGCCATTAATTGTTGATTATGACGATTCTCTCCCATATCCTGAAGCTCGAGCATGCGCGGCGGTTTTGCGCGCCGGCGAGAAGGGCGCGGGTCAAGCTCGCGATGTTTTTACCGGACTTGGTGTTGCCGTTATTATTAAGCTGATGACAGACTTTTTTAAATGGATTCCAATGGCCAAGTCGTATGCTTTTAAGATTATTCGCGGCGAAATCGGTCTAGAGCTTTCATCAGCATTAGTAGGTGTAGGTTATATAGTTGGCACTAAGGTATCGAATCTTGTTTTTTTAGGTTCATTTCTTGGTTGGATGGTGCTTATACCTCTTTTCGCTTTCTTTTATGAGCCAGCTACTAAAGCGTATTTCGATGGAGGAGCTATGGCGGTCTGGAAAGATTATGTCAGGTATGTGGGCGCTGGGGCTATCGCAACTGGAGGTTTACTTTCGCTTTTAAAATCATTACCTGCGTTTCTAAAGGCTTTTAGAGAGACTATTTCGTCTTCTCGCGCTGGTGGAAGTTCTGAAGATATTCCCCTTAAACGCGTAATATTAGGTATTATAGCTCTCATAGTTATTATTACGCTCGTTCCTCAAGTTCCTGTTAGTATTGGCGGAGCTATGTTAATAGCATTGTTTGGATTTTTCTTCGCTATCGTTTCGGCGCGAATGGTAGGGTTAGTGGGGAGTTCTAATAATCCGATTTCAGGTATGACGATTGCGACGCTCGTCGTATCGGCCTTCGCACTTAAAACTTGTGGCGTTGTAGGCGCTGCGGGTATGATCGCCGCGATCGCGATTGGTAGTGTAGTGTGTATAATTGCTGCGCTTGCGGGCGATATGTCCCAAGATCTAAAAACAGGTTGGCTATTGGGGGCTACTCCTTGGAAGCAACAAATTGGTGAGCTCATTGGTGCTGGGGCCGCGTCATTTACGGTAGCGGGCGTGTTGCTCTTGTTGCATAAAGCGTGGGGATTCGGTAGTGAGGCTATTTCTGCTCCTCAGGCGATGTTAATGAAGTCCGTTACCGAGGGTATTATGGGCGAGACTCTCCCTTGGGGGCTTTTACTTATTGGTGTTGGTATTGCCATTATAATTGCATTATGCCGATTACCCGTAATGCCGTGCGCATTAGGCATATATTTACCTATAAAACTCAATGCAACGATTTTTATAGGCGGTTTATTAAGATATCTCGTTGATAGATATTGTTCTAGATTTTCTTCTCGTGGTACATTGTTCTCGGCTGGTCTTATTGCAGGAGAGGGGCTCTGTGGAATATTATTAGCTATTCTTGCGATATTAGCATAATACGAACAGTTGGCTCTATTAAAGTGTACTTTATTTTGTTATAATTAAGCCCATAGTGAAATATCAATACTTTTATCAGACGAGTAAAAATGAAAATAGAGACGGTTTTTTGAATGCTAAAAACCGTGCGGATGCGTATGCCTTATTGCGTAAGCAGGGTATACGTCCTTATAGACTTCTTGGTGATGATCCCGTTAATTGGCAACCATGGGCTGTTGGTGCTTCATTTTTTATTTTAGTTGCAGTATTTATTAGTATTATTTTTTGGCAACATAAAGATATTTCTTCAATAAGAAAAATTATGCCTCGGCAGCAGTTGGTAGGAGATGGAAATACCTTGTTAAATGGAATTGCCACCAATTGGGAAGGGGTTTTACCTACAAGATTAGATAGGTATCTGGCCGCTTATGCTCAACCAGGTTGGATTGCAATACCTCCAAATTTCACTGCAGATGAAATAGCTCTCTTTAAGGAAGATTTATCCCAAGATCTTGCTTTTAACGATAATGATTCTGAGGTTGTAGTCCAACTTAAAGGAATTATATCTTCTATGCGTCAAGAAATGATGGAATATCTTAATAAGGGCGGTAGTATAGAAGGCTATTTAGTATTTCTTGATGAGCGCCAGGCGCGCGAGAGGGAATTGCGTAAAAAGGCTTATGAGATGGTTGAATCGGCTGGTAAAGAAGGTAAAGAAAAACGAATTCAAGCTCTAATGAATCAAAATATGCTCCTTAGAAGTCAAGGGATAGCGGAGTTGGAATAGCACTAAAGAAAATTAAGCCATTTGCATGATTTAATAGTCTATGAAACCAGAGACAATATCATAGCTTGGTAATTAGTTTCGCCATTGTTTTCTGTGAGATAAAAGAGTATAATACACACCAATTTTTAATGGAGGATATTCTCCATGATTTCTCTAGAAACTATATTTGCAATACCTATTTTGACCGTCGCCGCGGCAGCCGCCGTTCACGCGACGGCTTATATTCATGGTGAAGCGCGGCGTCACCTGTTTCGTTTTTGGTGCTTTTTTATAGCGACGGTAGCTTCGATGCTGGCTGTCGTCTATGTGGACGGTAAATTACCGTTTCTTTTAGCTTGGGAAGCGATGGGCTTAGCGTCAGCCGGTCTCGTAGCCTTTGAATCTAAAGAAAAAAGCGTTAAAAAGGCGACTTGGATATATTTACTCGCTTGTCACGCCGGTGCGTGTGCGTTAATGCTCGCTGGCGTTTTATATTCGAGACCCGACGCATGGATCGCGGCGTTCGCTTTCGCGGTTGTCGGTTTTGGCCTTAAGGCGGGCTTCCCTCCGTTTCACGCTTGGCTCCCCGAGGCGCATCCTGCCGCTCCCGCGCCTGCGTCCGCGATAATGTCGGGCGCGATGATACCTTTAGGTTTTTATGGACTTATAAGGTTTTTCCCTCTTTCATCGGAATGTAGTGTTAATGGTGCAGTTTTTGGATGGACGCTCCTTGCGCTAGGTGTAATCGGGGCTTTAGGTGGTATTCTTTTTGCCCTCCCCCAGTCGAATCTAAAAAGGCTCTTGGCGTTTTCGTCAGTCGAGAATATGGGCGTTATAGCGATGGGCTTAGGTTTATGCGCTCTTGTGATTGCCCGCGACGGTAAAGTTGAGCTTTGGCTTCTCGCTGGAGCGGGAGCTATCGTTCATGTTCTAAACCACGCTTTTCTTAAAGGTTCTCTCTTTTTAGCTGCCGGTAGCGTTCTTCGCCAAACCGGCACTCTAGACCAAGATCGCTTAGGCGGATTATTAAAGAAAATGCCTTTTACAGGTACACTTTTTACGATTAACGCGATTGGACTTGCGGGATTGCCGCCATTAAACGGGTTTATAGGTGAGCTCGCGATTTATGTTACCGCGTTTCTTGCGATTAAGTCGGGCGATCCTGTTCTAGCTTTCGCAGGTTTTCTAGTAGCGGTCTCGCTCGCTCTTACGGGCGCATTAGCTGCGACAGCCTACGCTAAGGCGATCGGCGGAACTTTTCTCGGCGAAGGTCGAAGTGAAGAGGCTATTAATGCTACCGAAACGCCAAAGCGAATGTATATTGCCCAAATCTTTTTAACGGTTCTTTCGCTCGCCATGATCCCTGGTAGCGTCTATCTAATCTATTATACTACGGGTGGCTATAAGACTGAGGTATTTATTACCGCGGCGATTGTAGGCGCGCTTTTTGCCGCGCTGGTAGTTTCGCTCTTAATTCTGCGCCGTTTTGTTTGTCCGCGCGGCGATGAAAAGCCTCGCGTTCCAGTTTGGGATTGCGGATATGACGCGCCGACAGCTCGTATGGCGTATACAGCGACAGCATTTACCCAGCCTCTTACTGATCTATCCCGCCCGATTTTACGCTCGCGCCGTCATATTCAGCCTTTTAAGGGCGATCCTGCAGCTCCCTCTGACGCGGCGATTGCGACCGAGACGGATGATTTTGCGCTTGGTGGGCTTTGGAGACCGGTATTCTCGCGCATTGCCCGCGTCTTCCAAAGAGTTCACCTTTTACAAAATGGTTCGCTACATCTATATATTTTAATAATTCTAATCGCGGTTTTGGCTTTACTCGTCGCCGCTTTAGTATCATGAATATTCTAAGCGTTATTTTAGCGGTCATTCTCGCGCCGCTTTTTCTCGGCATCGTTAATCAGACGAAGGCTTTCTTTGGCGGTCGCCGCGGTCCTGGGTATTTGCGCCTTTATAAAGACTTATTTAAGCTCGTGCGAAAGTCCTGCCCGCGTCCTATGCCGTCAACTTGGATTTTCGATATTGCCCAAAGTGTTTCGCTCGCGTCAGTTATCGCGGCGTCAATCGTTTTTCCATGGTCGGGCGTTGGGATTGGCTCATCGATAGTGCCGGCGGTTTTATTCTTTTATATTCTGGCGGCGGGTAGATTTTTTACGGTTATCGGCGCGTTAGATGCTGGTAATGCGTTCGAAGGTATGGGAGCATCGCGCGAAATGCAATTTTCTACGCTCGCTGAACCAATAGTTTTTGTAATTTTAGGCTTGCTCGTTATGCTTAACGGCGATGTTTCGCTTACGAGCGTTTTAGCTGGCGTTTCATCTGAGACGTGGCGCGAGAGTATTGTCGCGTTAATTCTCGTTTTTGGTGCGTTTTACGCAGTATTCTTACTTGAGAACTGCCGCGTTCCATTCGACGACCCCGAGACTCACCTTGAGCTTACGATGATTCATGAAGCGATGCTCTTAGATGTGGGCGGAGTCGATCTCGCGTTCGCGCTTTATGGCGCGGCGCTTAAGTTCGAGCTTTTAGCTGCGTTTTTAGTGACGATGTTTGTTCCTCAGTTAAGTAATCCATATCTTCACTTGTCGGTTATATTTGGCGGAGTCGCTCTAATATCTATTTTAACAGGCGTAGTCGAATCAATTATGGCGAGAGTAAGATTCTTTAAAACTCCTCAGATGCTCTTAGGAGCTTTACTTATGGCTTCGCTCGCAGTATTCTTTATAGCGTGTTTCTAAAAAGGGGGTACGAGTAAAATGATTACATTATCCGAAATTGCTCTCGCGCTCTTTTTAGTAGCCGATTTTATTTTAGCTGGCGCTAGTCGTCTAAGATCTGCCGTTCGCTTTGTCGCGATGCAAGGCTTAGTAGTTGGAATATTGCCGATTTTTATGTGGAATTGGGCTGAGGAAGGCTGCCCAGGCGCTCGCGTATGGATAATCGCTTTTGTAAATGCGGTAGTTAAGGGCGTAGTTTTACCGCTACTATTAATGTACGCCGTCCGAAAGGCTCGAACGCGCCGTGAGTTAGAGCCGATAGTATCATTCCCCGTTTCTCAAATCATTGTCTTTTTTGTCGCTATTGGCGCGTTTATCGTCGGGCGGCTATTACATGTTCACGCCTCCAGCGCGTCGGAACTCGCCGTTCCCGTAGCTCTAACGACGATGGGTACGGGACTATTATTAATCTGCGGGCGCAAAAAGGCGATTACCCAAGTGCTCGGCTTTTTAATTCTTGAAAATGGAATTTCAGTTTTCGGCGCGGCGATTTTACTGGAGTATGGTATTATTGTTGAGTTAGGTATCCTGCTCGATGTTTTCGCGCTCGTATTTATTCTCGGAATTGCCGTATTCCAAATAAGCCGAACCTTCGATTCGACAGATACCGATAAGCTTAATCATTTAGGCGATACTCATTTAATGCATCCCCATCATCAACACGATCACGTACACGCTTGATATGGAACATAATTTAAGAAATCTTCTTTTAATTTTAACGCCAGTTCTCTTTTTAGCGAATTTGGCGCAAAGCTTCTTTTATCTGCCGGCGTCTTCACGCCACGCGTCTTCGCCGCACATGCCAAGCGCTCTTTATTATACGCTCTTTGTCGCGTTTTTCGGGGCGATGATCTTTGCGCTTACGGCTGAGTCGTTGCCGCTTATGTGGGTCGCGATTGAATTAACGACTTTGGTTTCGGCGCCTCTCATCGCGTATCATCGTGATAAGGATGGCCTGGAGGCTATGTGGAAATATCTCCTCATCTGTTCAATCGGCATTGCCTTCGCGCTATTCGGTACGATGCTCGTACTGCACTCTCAGACGATTGGCAGCTCACGCTGGTTTATGGCTGGCTTTGCATTCGTTTTAGCAGGTTATGGAACTAAGACGGGTCTCGCGCCATTTCATTCGTGGCTCCCCGATGCACATTCCGAAGCTCCCGCGCCAGTTTCCGCATTATTGTCGGGCGCGCTTCTAAACTGCTCATTCTTCGCGATAGTGCGCTTCCGCGAGATTGCGCCTGCCGAAGCCGTGGGATTCTGCGATAATTCTATGCTCGCGTTAGGTATTTTCTCAGTAGCGGTCGGCGCGATATTCATGGTCCGCCAAAATGATTTTAAGCGGCTCCTAGCGTATTCGTCGGTTGAGCATATCGGTCTTATAACGATTCTTTATTCACTTTGTGCGGGGTGTGTTGATGTTAAGAATATGGTCGTCCTCGCGCTTTTCGCGCATATAGTCGCTCACTCTCTAACTAAAACGCTTTTATTTCAAACGGCAGGTAATTTACTTCTCGCGTTTCGTACTCGCGCTGTGCCGGTGGTTCAAGGTTTAGTTGTTTCGATGAAAGGGCATGCGGTACTTTGGTTAGTCGGCATTGTCTTTATTTGTGCTATGCCGCCATCAGTTTTATTCTTATCAGAGCTCGCTCTCGTATTTTCGGCTCCATTCTGGGTCTCGGCGTTGGTATTGTTACTTCTTTTCATTGTGTTTGCCGCGATGATGAAAATCGCGCTTTCAATGGTCATGGGTAAGCCACTCGTAAAACCCGATATTTTACCTAAAAGCCTCGCTATCGTGCCGAGTATATTACTTATTGCGATAATCTTACTAGGCATAGCGAGTATATTTATAGTGATGGCATAAGTATCCCTATAAAATCACATACGCTCGAAATTAGAGGTCGAAGGTGCTGGGAGTTGTCATTTAAGGAAAAAAGGAGTATAATATTTTTGTTACTTAAATAAAATACTAGTATGTGCATGCTTGATGAGATTTGGGCGAAGCGTGATGAGATATACGCTATTGCAAGGGCGCACAAAGCTGAAAAGCTTTGGGTGTTCGGTTCGTGTGCACGGAAAGAGGAAACGCCGGAGAGTGACGTGGATTTTTTAGTTGAGTTTGTTCCTAAGACAACTATATTTGACTATGTTAAGCTTAAGGATTCCCTTTCGCAGGTATTGGGGAGAAATGTGGATGTTGTAGATTCGTTTGCTATGGAACGGGGAGATAGATTTTCTATAGAAGTTGCAAAGGATAGGGTTGCCGTATGATGCGCGATGCTCAGAGAATCGACCATATGCTTGGATTTGTCAGACGTTGTCTAGAAATTTTAGACGGTGTAGATGAGGGAATGTACCTGTCTTCATTGGATAAACAAGAGCAAGTCGAATTGAATATGTTGCATCTTGGTGAAGCTGCGGCTCGTGTTTCGGACGAGGTTAAAGAGTCGCATCCTGATTTACCATGGCATGAAATGGTTGGAATGAGGAACGTGCTGACTCATGAATATTTTAGAGTAAAGCCGATTGTGTTGTACGAGACAGTTAGATCAGAATTTGTTGCAATGGAAAAGAAACTTGAAGAATTACAAGTGGAATATCCTTTGTAAGATGAATTTTCACATCAGTAACTAAAGAATGAAAGGAAGAAAAGATAACTGATTGAAACGATATACCGGTCATGGTATCGAAGATGGCCGGCTTCTCCACTTGGTTAGTTGTTAGGAGTCTGAGGGTCAGGAGTTAGGGGGTAGAAAACTCTAAACTCTAAACTTAAAAACTCTAAATTAAACCAAGGAGTGAGAGTGAGTATGGGGTGCGAAAGCTAACCCATACAACGTACGCAATCTTGCGTATTGGGCTTCAGAAGAAAACGACCAAAATTCCAGAAGGAGCCGAATATGTATGATGCGTCGCGTGGTGTATTCTGCGTGGCGTGTCTTCTGTTCGTGTTTCTTCAAGGCGCTTGGTCGTGCCTCTTCTGGAATATGAATTTGAAAGGCACGCCACGTTCTATTTCGCGCCGGACGAGGATGTGTCGGGAGGATGGCGCGAAAAGTGTGTTATGAAGAT
>JAGBTH010000063.1 GCA_017631385.1 Kiritimatiellia bacterium | reverse complement strand
TCCAAATCGTAAAAGGCATAATCCCATCCTAAGCGCGAATCGCTTCTCGTTTGAGGAACGGAAAGCCCCTTAGAATATGTATTGCGAGTAAAACGCCCGTAACCAGAACGATTCTGGCTGTCGCAATAATATGAACCGGTAGTAAGCTTATTATCGCGAACACAGGACGAGTTAGTACGACCCCAGAAATGAATCGCGCACTCGTTCTTTTCGAAAATGAAGTTATGACCGCAGCATGTAAGGAGCGAGTTGTTAAGCATATTGCCACTACACTTATTCCCGATAAATGTCGTATCCTGCATCATATCCCAACCGTCTTCCGCGTCGAACGCGCACTTGGCGGCGGATTCACCACTACGAGTAATGAAGTTACCCTCAAAGAGGAAGTTTCTCATCGCGCTTGCCGCGTATCCTACACAGCGTGCGCGATCGAAAGTACAATTCTTAATAATACAGTTTCTCGGGATGAAGAACGCGCAAATCGTAAGACCAGTCTTGTTGGCCTCTTCCAATGACCAGTTAAGCTGGGTTACGCGCAAAAACGCCGCGTTTGCAGGAATCGGAATCTCACGATACTGATAAATCGTCTCGGACGAAATAAACTTTTTATCCTTATCGTACCAGCAGCCGACGAGCTGCCACTGCTGAGAAGCGATACCCTGATAGCCGAGGTACTTCGAGACCTGAATACGCTTAACCTTTTCGGGCTCGACCTTAACGAAGCCGCTCGTAAACTGAAGTTTACGACCCTCGATAAGCTCACCGGTCTTAGGATCGAGCGCACCCGGAACGAACTTACCGAGACCGCGATGATAACGATGAAGTGTACCGTTGCGCTTACCCATACCATTACTGCCGCCGTAGCCCGTAATATCCTTAATAACAACATTTTCGACAGAGCAATCAACCGACTCAGCAGAAATCGAAAATCCGAGCGGCCATTCGGGATTGTTGGGCAAAGCGTCATAAAGATGCTCAAAGTAATCACCTTCGATCGTACCGTTTACTAAGTGAGCGTCCTTAACATCTGCAATTCTAACCATACACCCGTGAACACCCGCAAACCCGTTACATTTAATGGTAGCGCCGTTTAAGTCGAGCGTCATGTTCGAAGGTAAGCTAATCGACGAAAAACCGCTTATACGATAAGTACCGGGGAGCATAACAACCTTTTTAAATCCAGCGGCCGCCTTATCATTAAGAAGTTTCTGTAAGCCCTGCGCCGTCTTAAGCGCAGCCTGTTCAACCTTATTCGTATCGTAACCAGAATCGTTTACGACCTTAAGAGCACGCCAGGAGTTGAAAATAATATTTCCGCCGCGCGCAGGAGCATAAACCGTATAGCCGACCTTACCGTCATTAGCCTTAGTAGGATTCTCTTCGATGTACTTAGCAATTACTTCCTTATACATCTTAAACTGATCATTAAAGGCCATCTTCTTAGGCGGATGAGGAACTTCAACGAGAACCATGCGCCCTAAATCGCCCTTATTGCAAATTTCGTACGCGTTAAGATCGTCAGCCGTCATCGTATAAACTTTATCGGCGGGGATTTTAAGATCCTCGGGCGTTACGACGCGGAAAG
>JAGBTH010000062.1 GCA_017631385.1 Kiritimatiellia bacterium | reverse complement strand
GATTTACCTGGTCTTAATAACGATATCCGCGTAGTTAAGCTTTGGTTCCAGAACGGCAACGGCTGGGTCAGTTACTTCGATGATACGGGCCTTAAACTTACGCCGGAACTTTTGCTCCATGACGAGAACCTTATCAAGGTCGTTAAGGATAAGGATCCCGCCAACTACGCACGTGTTCGCAAGGATGGTAAGGATACGTTCTATTGGGTTTCGGCTCCTAAGAAGGCTGAATCTTATAGGAGCGGCTTTAATCAGTATACCGAAGGATTCTGCGATGCCGATAAGCTTCTGCCCGTTAAGCTTGATAAGGATTCCTTTAAGCAGTTCTTTATTACCATCAATGCCGATAAGAACCAGAAGAGCGGTCTTTATAAGGGTAAGGTAGCTGTTACTCACAAGGGTAAGACTCTCGCTACAATCCCGATGGTTGTCAAGGTTCTTCCTTTTGAGCTCCCGATGCCGAAGGGCTATCTCGAGCCTAACAAGCCTTATCTTCATACCTGCATGGGCGCTATGCCGAATCTCGGGCGTCTTAAACGTGCGCTCGGTGATGAGAAGAAGGCTAAGGAATATTATTTAGGTCAGCTAAAATCGCTCTATAATCACTCGATGTTCCACGCTCCCTATATTTATGAGGGTAATAAAGAGCATCAGGAGTGGGTTGTCAGCGAGATGCGCAAGGTCGGCTTTCCGCTTGATGTTGTAATCTGCAATTCACTGGTGCCCTGGTTCGGGCTTAATTATGGCGGTCGCATGAGCTGGAAGAATTATTATGATTCTGTAGTTTCGGTTCGTAAGACTAAAGAATATTACGATAAGCTTTTACCTGGCTCTACGATTCTCTGTGCTCATGGCGATGAGCAGGGTACTGCATTCGTAACGACCCACCGCGAACTCTTTCGCGAGTTTGAGCGCCATGGCATTCATATCGGCTGCGCCGGTCACGACGCGCTTTTGTATAAGGGCGGTTATGTCTATTCGTTTATGCCGCTTGGTACTTCGCCCGATACTATGCTCGAAAAGACCCGTCCCTGGCGCGAAATCGGCGATACGTGGCTCGGGTTTTATGCCGCGCAGCACACCGCCAGCGAGAACCCCCAGTTTACGCGTCGTCAGCACGGCCTTTTAGGCTGGCTTAACGGCGCGACGATGGCGTACAACTACGAGTTTGAGCTTGGGGTTTTAAACGATCGCGCTTATACGCTTTATCGTCCGATGGTTGTTACCTACAACGACAATAAGGGTCTTATGGAGACGATTCAGTACGCGGGCTTCCGCGAGGCTTGCGACGATATCCGTTACGCTACTTATCTTCGAGAGCTCTCTGAAGAGTGCCTTAAGAAGGGCGATGTTGATGCGAGACTTCTCGCTAAGAAAGCTCGCATGTATTTATCGATGCTTAAGCGCGACTCTGTAGACTTAAATCTCGCTCGCCTTGAGATGATAGATTATATCCTTAAGATGCGCAAGGCGTTGGGCAAGTAAGAAAAGGAGTTTTTAAAATGAAAAATTTATTGTTAGTACTTTCTTTGGTGATTGCGGCTGCGGTTATTGCCGCGCCTGCTGATAAAGCCGCGAAGCCCGCCAATCCGTCTAAAGTCAGCCAAGAGGCGTGGAAGACTCTTAAAAAGGAGACCGACGCTCTTATTAAGAAGAACTTTAAGGGCGGCTTTGCCGATTATTGGCACAACGACATTGATGCTGCGCGCGCTAAGCTCGAAGAGGCTCTTACTAAGGATGTTTATCTTAATAAGGAGAAGATCGAGATTTGTAGCGAAATCGCCAGGTGTCATCTCGAAGCGACGCGTGATATCGCCGCGGCTTTGGAGGCGGTTGAGTATCCCTTTAAGAAGCTTCAGCTCAGCGACGCCGATAAGGTTCTTGCTGAGACTTCGCGCGCTAATCTGAAGTCACTCGTAGATTTTAACCCTAAGGCGAAAGTTGCTGATAAGCCTAAAAATAAAATTACGGCCGAATATTTCGACGCCGAATTCAAGAAGGCTAAAGCTCCTCGCGGTTATCACGGCAGGCTCGTTCGTGAATATGTCGCTTATTGCAATGCGACTTACGGTAAGGACATGTTCGATAAGATCGGTGAGATGATTGATAATCAGTATAAGATGAATCCCAAGAGCGACATCTTAAATGACGTTTATCGTTATATCAGCACCTCTTTCCGTGCTGAGGGTTATATGGCTACAGCCGAGTGCGCCGAAGAG
>JAGBTH010000061.1 GCA_017631385.1 Kiritimatiellia bacterium | reverse complement strand
GGCCCAGTCGAGGAACTTCTGAAGACAAAGCTGCCGAACGCGCAGAAGGGCTTTCCCTGGCTGACGTTCTCTACGGTTGATCAGATGCTCGTAGGTGGTCCAGATGTTGGCGATCGAAAGCTGGTCCTTCTTGCGCTTTTCTCCGAAGATGGAATCGAATATGCCTGCAAGCTGTTTCTCGCTGATCTTGCCTTTAATGGCGAGGTGCTCGGCGCGTTCAATGGCGCGAGCGTCGGCCAGCACGCTTGTGCCGGTCGATTTGCGGATGAATTTACCCTTGCGATTAGGGTCTCTGAACATCACCCACCAGTTCTTTCCGCCGTTGTTTTTGTAGAGCATTTTCGTTCTATTTCCTTATATCGTTAAAATCATCTGTTTTATATTGTATCATAAAATGTATCATAAGAAAATGGACATCTTTTTATTGCTTAATATCCATAAAATATACCTAACATTAAAAAATAATCATTTATCAATAACATAAACCAACCTCTATACTTTCCCCCTTCGGTTTGGTATAATACTTTAAAAATGTTAAAAGGGTTTTAAAATGAAGAAGACGATTATTGCTTTTTTTGTTTGCCTAGTGACAATAGTGTCTATGGCGGCTAAAGATGTTCAAAATCGAGGTAGATTGTGCCTAACCTTTGATGATTGTCATTGGGGTGGGTGGGTCGCTGTAATGCCGATTTTTGAGAAATATAATGCTAAGGCGAGCTTTTTCCCTCATAGCGCGTTAAGTGCTGGTGCGCTTAAGTGTATGAAAAAGCTTTCTGACGCCGGTCACACGGTCGGTCCTCACACTGTTCATCATTGTAAGGCTACTGATTATGTTAAGAAAAAAGGTTTTGAAGCGTTTTGGAATGATGAAGTCGCCCCTCAGATGAAGGCTTATGCGTCTGTCGGTATTGTGCCTAAGGCTATGGCGTATCCTAATAATGCGAGTAATCCAGAAATTGATGCTCAGCTCGTTAAGCGCGGCATTAAGCGTCTTCGTGGTGGCTTACCTAAGGCGCGACCTCATGATCCTAAGGGACTTAAGCGCGCTACTCTCGTTCCGTTCGAAAAATTGGACGCTATGTATATGACTGAAGAGGCTGTTGC
Source organism: Kiritimatiellia bacterium (assembly GCA_017631385.1). Taxonomy (GTDB): domain Bacteria; phylum Verrucomicrobiota; class Kiritimatiellia; order RFP12; family UBA1067; genus UBA1067. The sequence goes on along the minus strand of JAGBTH010000061.1, from coordinate 13,635 downwards.
GACTAATCACCTTATGCGCGGTGTTGGTATCGGAACATTTTACAATACGGACATTGAAGACCTTATTAAGGGAATTCGCAGAGCCGCGTCGAATAATGAGACGATGGTACTGTATTCGCACGATATTCAGAAAAAGCCTAGCGGAATCGGTATGAAAACCGAGTGGCTTGAGGCGATCTTAAAGGCGGCTAGCGAAGAGGGTATGGCTATAGTTGGGTTTAATGACCTACCATAACAGTTTTGTAAATGTAAATAAAGTAGATATTTTAAATAAAGGAGTCTTAAATATGAAAAAATGTTTAGTTATGATGTGTGGCATTGCGGTTGCAGCGATGGCATCAGCTATAAATCTTCCTGATTATACTACTCTTATAGCGCATCGCGGCGAATCGATTGACGCGCCTGAGAATACTATGCCGGCTTTTAAGACGGCGGTAGAGCGCGGGTTTGGTTTTGAGTGTGATATTTACCTTTCTAAAGATGGTAGGGTCTTTACATTTCATGATCGTAATTTAACGCGCACGACGGGAGGAGCTAATACGAATTCTTGCGCGAATGTAACGTGGGATGAAGTTTCTAAGTTAGATGTCGGTAGCTGGGGTAAGTGGAAGGGCTCTAAGTTCGCGGGAACTCGCCCTGCGCTTTTGGAGGAAGTTCTAGCTCTTGCGCGCGACGGTCGCTATATTTATGTTGAAATTAAGACGGGTCCAGAGATTGTACCTTATGTTAAGAAGGTTTTTGAGGCTCAGAAGAACGCTACACCTAAAAATACTCTCTTTATTTCGTTTGGTGAAGAATCATGTAAGGAGATTAAGAAGGCGATGCCCGAGTATAAGGTTTATTGGCTTACTAGCTCTAAGGTTCCGCAGCGTGATGAGAAGGGCGAAGTCATTGCTAATGCTAAGTGGTTGCCGATTACGCCTGAATACGTAATTGAGAAGTTAAAGTATATGAATGCTGATGGCGTTGATATTAACTTTAAGCGCGATATTATTACTAAAGATTTCGTCAATAAGGTTAAGAGCGCGGGCTATGAATTCCATGTTTGGACGATAGATGATTTAGGTGCGGCAGGCGTCGCTTTTCGCCGCGGAGCGGATACGGTAACGACTAATAGAGCGTTAGAAATGCGTTCAGATTTCCTTAATTTAGTCGATATGACTAAAAATTGTAAGGTTAAGTAAATAAAATTCGTATTCAATTGCGGTATCTGCAGTATATTTGATATAATATACGGTATGGATTCAAAAGCTGAAGAAAGATTTCTGATAGATGTCGCCAGACTCGATGAGGGTGGCGAGTATCTTGAGGGCGAAGTAGATATTGTCGATCTCGATGAAGAGTTCGTCAAGTCTTTCGCACCCATGAGATATCGTGTCTTCGCTCAGCTTTTTGGTACTGAACTTCTACTAAAAGGCCGTTTAGAGCAGGATTTTGACCTTGTCTGTTCGCGTTGCGGTAAGGATTTCGATACCACCATTAAGGTCGAAGATTTCATTGTTTCGGTTGAAGTTTCCGCTAAGGATCAGTTCGCCGATTTGACTGATGAAGCAAGAGAGTGTATAATACTCGCTTTACCAACATTCCCGTTGTGCGATGAAACGTGTCCGGGGATCGTCCAAAATGCCTCTAATGTGGCTGACGATCGATGGAGCGCGCTTGATGGATTGAAGGTAGAGTGAGATATAGTAGAGAAAAGGAGAAAAAGAAATGGCTAGCCCTAAGAACCGTGTTTCGAAAATGCGTAAGCGTCAGCGTGTAGCTTCTCTCGAGAAGCCTATCCTCGCTTCTGTCTCGACGTGCCCTGAGTGTGGCGCGGCGAAGCGTTCGCACCGCGCGTGCCCGAAGTGCGGTACGTATAACGGCCGTAAGGTTATTTCCGCTGAATAAGCGGTAAATCGCCGTAATAGGATTTTCCTATGACGCGAGTTGCTCTTGATGCTATGGGGGGCGATTACGCCCCTAAGCAGATTATCGTCGGCGCTGTTGAGGCCGTATGCGGTCTTGATGATGTTAAAGTTCTCCTTGTGGGGAACTCCGATGCTATTAAAAAAGAGGTAGACCGCTTTGCGAAAAATCGTAAGGCGATGTATCAACAAGCTATTGAGAGCGGTAGGCTGGAAATCGTTCATGCTCCAGATCAGATTGAGATGGATGATGTTCCTGTTGATGCAGTTCGTAAGAAAAAGGATTGCTCAATAAATGTCGCAATGCGCTTAGTGAAGGATGGTCAGGCCGATTCGTTCGTTTCGGCTGGCAATTCCGGCGCGGTAGCGACTAGCGCTATCTTGAACCTCGGTCGTATTTCAGGCGTTAAGCGCCCCGCTATCGCGATGGTGCTGCCTACGAAGTCGCCGAGTCGTCCGCTTTTATTACTTGACGCTGGTGCTAATATGGATTGTCACCCCGAATGGCTGGCTCAGTTCGCCATTATGGGCAGTGTATATTCTAAGACTGTATTACGCCGCGATAATCCTTCTGTAGGACTTCTTTCGATTGGTGCTGAAGAATGTAAGGGTAACGAGCTTATTCACGAGACGAATCCTCTTCTTCAAAAAATTAAAAGCATCAATTTTGTAGGCAATGTTGAAGGGCATGATATTTGCGGCGGCAATTTAGATGTTGCAGTCGCTGATGGATTTGTCGGCAATGTTGTTCTCAAGACTGTTGAGTCCGTAGCTAAGGCGATCGGAGGCTGGTTAAAAGCTGAGCTTAAGAAGAGCCTTTTCCGCAAGATTTGCGCGCTTATGCTTAAGCCTGCATTTAATGCGCTTAAAAAGCAGATGGATCCCGAAGTTTACGGCGGAGCTCCGCTATTAGGTGTTCCTAGAGCTGTTATTATTACTCATGGAAATTCTACCCATAAGGGAATTTTCTATGCAATCAAGACCGGCGTGTCCGCGGCGAGAAACGACGTTACCGGGCTTATCGAAAAAGCCATCGCCGCCCATACCGAGGATCGGTTGCAGTAATGAGCGATTATAATTTTTCCCAGATAGAGAAGAAGTGGCAGCGTTATTGGCTTGAGAATAAGACTTTCAAGACCGATAATAATGCTAAGGGCGAGAAGTTTTATTGTTTGGATATGTTTCCGTATCCGTCGGGCGCGGGTCTTCATGTAGGCCACCCCGAGGGATATACGGCGACTGATATTCTCTGTCGCTATAAGAGAATGAAGGGCTTTAATGTTCTTCATCCTATGGGGTGGGATGCGTTCGGGTTACCTGCTGAGCAGTACGCTGTTGAGACGGGTACTCACCCTGCGATTACAACTAAGAAAAATGTCGATCGCTTTAGAGAGCAGATTCGTGCTCTCGGCTTTAGCTACGACTGGGATCGCGAGATTAATACGACTGATCCTAAGTATTATAAGTGGACTCAGTGGATTTTTGAGAAGCTTTACGAGAAGGGCTTAGCGTATGTCGCTGAGGTTCCTGTAAATTGGTGCCCGGCTCTTGGTACGGTACTTGCGAACGAAGAAGTTATTGATGGTCGCTCTGAGCGCGGCAATCACCCTGTTATTCGTAAGCCCATGCGCCAGTGGATGCTTAAGATTACTGAATACGCTGAGCGCCTTTTAAATGATCTTGATGAGTTAGATTGGTCTGAGGGTATTAAGGAGATGCAGCGCAACTGGATCGGTAAATCTACCGGTGCGCTCGTTGATTTTAAGGCCGCTAATGACATTATTACAGTTTATACGACGCGTTGTGATACGCTTTTTGGCGCGACGTATATGGTGCTTTCGCCTGAGCATAAGCTTATTGAAAAGTGGCTTAACGATGGTACGATTAAGAATGCTGATGAGGTTCGCGAGTATCAGAAGAAGGCCGCCTCGAAGAGTGATCTTGAGCGTACGGAGCTTAATAAAGAGAAGACGGGTGTTCGTCTTGATGGCGTAACAGGTAAAAATCCTGTAAACGGCGATGAGCTTCCTATTTTTATCTCTGACTATGTTCTCGCTTCGTACGGTACGGGCGCGATTATGGCTGTTCCCGCGCACGATGAGCGCGACTTTGAATTCGCGAAGGTGTTTGGCCTTCCTATTTATCAGGTAGTTGCGAAGGATGGGGAAGAGGGAATTGGGAATGGGGAAGAGGGAAGAGTTCCCTATGCTGGCGATGTAGCCTTTACTGATATTGCTTCGGGCGTAATGGTCAACTCCGGCTTTATTACTGGCCTTTCCGTTAAGGATGCGCAGGCTAAGATGATCGCATGGCTCGAGACCCATGCCGTCGGTAAGGCGAAGACGCAGTACAAGCTTCGCGACTGGCTCTTCTCGCGTCAGCGTTATTGGGGCGAGCCGTTCCCTGTTATTCATTGGGAAGACGGTACTCAGAGCCTTGTTTCTGTAGAGGATCTTCCTCTTACGCTTCCTGAGCTCGCTGACTATAAGCCTACTGGTACGGGCGAGCCGCCGCTCGCGAAGGCGACGGAGTGGCTTAATGTTGTCGATCCCGTCACTGGTAAGGAGGGCGTTCGCGAGACGAATACGATGCCTCAGTGGGCTGGTAGTTGCTGGTACTACTTAAGATATATTGATCCTGAGAATGATAATGCATTCGCAGATTCCGAACTCTTAAAGAAGTGGCTCCCTGTCGACCTCTACGTCGGTGGCGCTGAGCACGCGGTACTTCACCTTCTTTATGCGCGATTCTGGCATAAGGTTCTTTTTGATCTCGGGCTCGTTCCGACTAAGGAACCTTTCCAGCGTCTCGTAAATCAGGGTATGATTCTTGGGTTAGCCTATAAGACTAAGCGCGGCGTTTTAATCCCGATGGATAAAATAGAGTGGCGCGAAGGTAAGCCTTGGGGCGCTGAAGAAGGCTGCGAGATGGAGGAGCTTACCGAGTTCCCCGCGAAGATGTCGAAGTCTTTGAAGAATGTTGTTAACCCTGATGATGTTATTCGTGATTTTGGCGCTGATTCGCTCCGTCTTTACGAAATGTTTATGGGTCCATTGCAGGCGGTTAAGCCCTGGTCTACGAAGGGTGTTGAGGGTGTTCACCGCTTCCTTAAGCGCGCTAATCGTCTCGTCACTGAGTCGAAGATTGAAGATCGCGCAATGACTAAAGCTGAGGCTAAGTCCTTAAACGCGATGATTAAGAAGGTCGGCGATGATCTTGAGGCTATGGCGTTTAATACCGGCATTTCGGCGATGATGGTCTTTATAAATGAGGCTGAAGATTTCGGTAAGGCAGGTGCGTTACCTAAGGAATTCTTAAAGAAGTTCGTTCTCTGTCTCGCGCCTTTTGCGCCGCACTTAGGTGAAGAACTTTGGGAATATCTCGGTGGCGAGAAGACGCTCGCGTATGAACCGTGGCCTGTTTACGATCCCGCCGCTCTCGTTGAAGACGAGATCGAAATACCTGTTCAGGTTATGGGTAAGCTTCGCGGGCGCGTTAAGATTCCTGTCGCAGCGACACCAGCAGATATGGAAGCTATAGCCAAGAGCGATGCTGAAGTAGCCAAGTTCCTTGAAGGCAAGACGATTGTCAAGGTTATTGCCGTTCCTAAGCGAATGGTAAACTTTGTCGTACGTTAAGCTAGGTTATGAAAATTAAGTTTCTTAAAGTTAAAGGTACGTGGCGCGAGGTGGCTGATGCCGCCCGCACCACTATCCGTCAGGATGAGGGCACTAAGGAGCCTTCGTCAAAATGGAAAAAGCGCATATTATTAGCTGAACATTCGCCGATTAGAAAACTTAATTTTAATTGGAAATGGGTTGATCTACCTTATTGGGTTTCAGTTCATTTTGTGCGTCATAAATTCGGTATTGAGCATTTCGTTTCGACTCAGCGCACAGATCGTACTGGTGTTGAGCGCGAGGCTAATCGTCAAGATGCGCCTGTTATGCATGAGTGTTTCGCCAATGCTCAAGCCGTAATGTTTATTTCGCGCCGTCGTCTTTGCGCCCAGGCGAGCGCCGAGACTCGCGCCGCGTGGAGGGCAGTTGTCGACGCGATAGCTGAGAAGGAGCCCGAGGTCGCGGCATGTTGCGTACCTGAGTGCGTTTATCGCGGGTTTTGCCCAGAGTTTAAGACGTGTGGCTTTTTTGGAAGCCCCGCTTATGAAAAAATGCTTGCGAAATATCGCGAGGTCAAGTAGTTGCACTATCTTAAGGAAATATAGTATAATATTATTTTATTGGAGAAAATTGAATGAACAGCGAACTTTTGAAAAAAGCACACGAAAAAATTCGTTCTACGCCCGTTTTGGTTAATCTTATTTCAAAGCGTGAGCGCGAGCTTATCAATGGCGCGAAGCCTTTGGTAAGACCTAACTCGTTAGATGAAGATAAGTGCGACATCGCGCTTCGCGAGGTTGCTGAGGGTAAGCTTATTGCTGAGATTGATTTCGACGCTTATGCAAAGGCTGAAGAAGCTAAGGCTAAGTGGAATCAGAAGCAGATTAATGTAAATTCGCTTTTTGCTGACTAATAAAGGTGGCGGATCCTAAATTTAATCCTGTTTTTTGCGAGAACCGCAAGGCTCGCCATGATTATACCGTACTCGAAACTATCGAGTGCGGTATTGTCTTGACGGGAACTGAGGTAAAGTCTGTTCGTCACGGAGCGGCTTCGCTATCAGGTTCGTATGGAGCAGTTTTAAAAGGTGAGCTTTGGCTAGTAGGGGCTGATATCGCGGCTTATAAATTTGGCAACAGGTTTAATCATGAGCCTAAAAGTATGCGTAAGCTGCTTGTTCATGCTAAAGAAGTTCGCGAATTGCGCCTTAAAACTGAAGCGAAGGGTCTTACGCTTATTCCACTGAAGATATATTTAAAACATGGTCGAATTAAGGTAGCCTTAGGAGTATGTAGAGGTAAGGCTTTACATGATAAGCGCGATACCTTAAAGAAGAAGGCGTTGAAACGCGACCTTGAAAGAGGGCTATAGTTTTTGATATAATAATGAAATAATTTTTAAAATAAGGAGATTAAATAGTTATGTCAATGATGAAGGGTTTTTCAAACGTATTCCGTATTCCGGAACTTCGTAAGAAAATTTTTATCACGCTTGGTCTTGTGGCCGTTTGCCGTTTGGTTTCTCATATCCCTACGCCTGGCGTCGATTGGACTGCACTTCAAGAAGCTATTAAGCCTTTAGAAGGAACTAGCAGAGGCGTTTTAGATTGGTTCAATACCTTTACTGGCGGCGCTCTTGGTCAGTGCACTATTGGTACGCTTTCTATTTGGCCTTATATCTCGGCTTCAATCGTTGTTCAGTTGCTTTCGTCGATGATTCCTTCGTTGCAGAAATTGAAGAAGGAAGGCGAGAACGGTCGTCAGCAGCTCGCTCAAATTACTCGTTATCTTACGATCGTATTGTGCGTTGTTCAGGGTTGGGGTATCGCTAAGGTATTATGCAATCCTGCGATGTTAGGTCTTAACTCCGCTGATATCGTTGTAAATCCTGGCTTTGGATTCCAGCTTATGACTGTTATTTGTATGACTGCTGCTTCGCTCTTTATTATGTGGGTAGCTGATCAGATTACATCCTTCGGTGTTGGTAATGGCGCGTCGTTAATCATTATGATTAACATTACATCTCGTCTTCCTGAGGCTCTTTGGAGCGCGTATCAGCGCTATTTCGTCTTACGTAGCGCCAGCATGACCGGATTGATTCTCCTTACGCTTTTCTTCGTAGTAGTAGTTATGGGTACGGTAATGCTTACTCAGGGCGTCAGAAAGGTCGCTATTCATTCCACGCGTCGTAGCGTAGGTGGTGGTAATACCTATGGTATGAAGCAGACCTATATGCCTCTTAAGGTTAACTACACGGGTGTTATGCCGATCATCTTCGCGCAGCCCTTGCTCCAGGTATTGGCCGTTGCTTTAAGATATGTATTTAAAGAAGGTCCTGTTTTTGAATTTGCCGAGAATCTTTCTCGCACGACTTCTATGATGCATATTGCTCTTTATTCGCTTTTGATTGTATTCTTTACATTCTTCTGGGTAGCGACTCAGTTTAATGCGATTGATATTTCCGAAAATCTCAAGAAGGATGGTAGCTATCTTCCTGGTGTTCGTCCCGGTCGCGCTACCGCTGAGTTCTTAGATGATATGATGACTAAGATTACGATCATTGGCGCGTTTGGTCTTCTCGTAATTGCCATCGTTCCTATGCTCCTTATGGGTAAGTTAGCTATTCCTGATGCGTTAGCTTCGTTCTTCGGTGGTACGTCGCTTCTCATTATCGTAGGTGTAGCGCTTGATACGCTTCGTATCCTTGAGAGCCATCTCCTCGTTCGTAAGTACGATGGTTTCTTAAGCCATGGTAGACTTCGTGGTCGCTCTGGATTGTGATATTTAAAGCGAAGATACTAGAAATACATACGGGTTATTTGATATAATCCGTATGTGTTTTTTTATAAGGACAATATTTATTTTAAGATAACTAAAAAAGGATAACAACAATGAGTACTAATCGTAGAGATTTTATTAAGGGTACTGCTTGGATGGGAGCTGCCGCGGCTCTTACAGGAGCTGGTTTCAGGCGTAAAAAAGCTTGTGTCCCCGGTTCAATGACAGTTTTCGCTGATAAGCCCATTAAGAAGCTCCGCGTAGGCTTTGTAGGTCTTGGTATGCGCGGCCCTGGCGCTGTTCATCGCATCGCCAATATTCCTGGCGTTGAGATTGTCGCGCTCTGCGATCTTTATAAGAATCGTGTTGAGGCTCAGCAGAAGTTCCTTAAGGATAATGGTAAGGCTCCTGCTCGTTCTTATTATGTTTATGATACCGCTAAGGGACCTGCGAAGGACGAGACCGCCGCGTATCGTGCGCTTTGCGAGAGTGATCTCGACCTCGTTTATATCGCGACACCCTGGGCTCTTCATACGCCAGTAGCTCTTTATGCTATGGAGCATGGTAAGCACGCTGCTATCGAAGTTCCCGCGGCGATGACTCTTGATGAATGCTGGGCTCTTGTTGAGACCTCTGAGCGCACGGGCCGCCATTGTATGCAGCTTGAAAACTGCTGCTACGGCGATGTTGAGATGTTCTCGCTCAACCTCGCCCGTAATGGCATTCTCGGTGAGATTATGCACGCTGAGGGTGCTTACATCCATGATTTACGTGCCCTTAACTATCTTGATCCCGCTAATAAGGGTTATCAGGGCTATTGGCGCCTTAAATGGAATAACGAGCACTTCGGTAACCCCTATCCAACTCATGGCCTCGTACCCTTGATGCAGGCGATGAACATTAATCGCGGCGATCGCTTCGATTATCTTTCGTGCATTTCTACCCGTCAGGTCGGTATGAGCCTTTATGCGAAGACGAAGTATCCTAACGATTCTTGGCGCAATAGTCTTAACCCCAAGTGCGGCGATATGTCTACGACTGTTATGCACACTGTCAATGGTAAGACCGTTATGCTTCAGCACGACGTTACGAGCCCCAGGCCTTATAGCCGTATTAATCTTCTTTCGGGTACGAAGGGCTGCCTTAATGATTATCCTTTCAGAATTGCGCTTGAGGAGAAGCCCGGCGAAGGAGCTCACCGTTGGTTCGACGAGAAGAAGACGGCCGAAATTCGCGAGAAGTATCGTCATCCGCTTTGGAAGGTCGCGGGTGAGCTCGCTAAGAAGATGGGCGGCCACGGCGGCATGGACTTCCTTATGGACTTGAGACTCTGCTACTGTCTCCAGAACGGTCTTCCTCTTGATATGGACGTCTATGATTTGGCGACATCTTGCTCTGTCTGCGAACTTTCTGAGCGCTCTGCTCTCAATCGCGGCAATTCGGTTGATATTCCCGACTTCACGCGCGGTGCATGGAGATCGAATAAGCCTCTCGACATCGTTACGGTTGATCTTAAGAAGCTCGGCTTAGATGATGTTAAGGCTGATGATTCGCAGTTGAATGTCTAATATAGTAAAGCGAATCTTATCGCACGATTGCGGCGCGTTCTGGCAATTCGTTAAATACGGCGTTATTGGCGTATTATCAACGGTTGTTCAGGCCGCCGCATTCTATTTTTTAGCGTCAACAGCCTTAAAGTGTCTTAGTGCTGATGATTTCGCCGTTAAGGTATTATCGTTACCAGTTGCGGAAATATCAGATAATTTAAGAGCATGGCGCTTCGCGTGGGCGACAGGGTTAGGTTTTGTAGTGTCTAACATCTTTTGTTGGATAATGAATCGTTCGTTCGTCTTTAAACCTGGTAGGCATGTATGGTATATTGAATTAGTAATGTTTATGGCGGTATCTGGTTTAGCGATGCTGTTAGCTACTTTATTAAGCGGGTATTTAATTTCTAGATTTGCATTAATGACTACACTCGCTGTTTTAATTGAGATTGTCGTTTCATTTGTCTTCAATTTTATTATTCGAAAGTTTTTTATTTTTAAAAATTAATAAAATAATAAATTTTCAATTTGCGGTTGCTTTTACTCTGCGAATAGGGTATAATATGTGCAATAATTTTTCGTTTCAAGGAAGAAAGAAGAGGTAGAAAATGGGTACAGGTCGTACACTCCGTAAAGAATCTCACGTTCGTCCGTGCAAGACGCCCGCTGGTAAGGCTCGTAAGAACGCTGCTCAGCGTCGTCGTCTCGTTAAGTTCGGGATGAAGGAAGAGGATGTTAAGCTTATGGGCGCCGAGGAAGTTCGTGTTCTCGTTCAGCGTCCTACGCTCGTTAAAAAGCTCGTCGCCAAGCAGGCGTGAACAAGGTCTTCTCGTTAGTAGACGACAAGTTCACGAATCCCCTCTTCGAAGTTTTCGAAGGAGGGGATTTCGTTTTGTCTTCGTATCGCGATGTTGAGGGAACTCAGACCGAAATGCAGGTCTTTTTTCCTGATGAGTCCGATAGATTGTCAGCTGAGACCGCTCTAGGTAATGCGCTTAAAATAGTTGGGTGTGATTCTCAATTGGAATATCTGAGTTTTCCTGACGAAGACTGGATTTTGAGTTATCGTCGCCATTTTAAGACTGATAGAATTGGCAGTCGCCTTCTTGTCGTTCCAGAATGGGAAGTTGATAGCCTTGTTAAAGAGCCTGGGGATGAAAATCGCTCTTTAGTTATTCTTGATCCCGGGTTGGCGTTCGGTACTGGTAAGCACGAGACAACTCGTGCGTGCCTTGAGTATATTGATGAGCTTTCTTCGTCAGGTGGGTCGTTCCTTGATATGGGGTGTGGCTCTGGTATTCTTTCCATCGCGGCGGCGAAACTCGGCTATGGCCCAGTAGCGGGCTTTGATATCGATGCTGAGGCTGTTAAGGCTGCCGTTGAGAATGCCGAAAAAAATAAAGTTAATGTCGATTTACGTGAATTCGCGCTAGGTGGCGGTTCCGTTACTTTAGATTCCTCGATAGAAGCCGCTAAGGGGATTTATCCTGATTTAGCATTGCAGGGGCGAGCGAGCGAGGTTAGAGGTGCTATGTTCTCTAAAGCTGATCTCGTTGTAGCTAATATTTTAGGTCCGCTTCTTATTGCATTTGCGGATGAAATTTCAGGGTATGTTAATCGTTATTTAGTTATATCGGGTATTTTAAACGAATTATATCCCGAGGTGCTCGCCGCTTTTACAGAACGCGGATTTAGAGAAGTGTCTAGAAAGACATTTTCTCAATGGTCAACAGGCTTATTAATTAAATGATACCTTCTTAACGTAGAAGGTATCCGAATCCGTACGAAATAAGCGCGACAATCGTTGAGATTCCAGCCATTACTGAGAAACCTCGAACGAATGAAGTGCCGCGAGCTACGCTTAGGTAGAAATTGAAAAATGCGATTATGCCAAACGCTGCAAGAAGCATCGATCCAAGAGCAATTGTAGCGCTACCTAATAATATATATGGAGCAACGAGTAAGAGTACTGTGATTATATAAGCGAAACCTGTGTAAGCCGCAGTTTTTATCGCGTTGCCACCTTCTTCGCCGCTTTCGCCGCCAGCTTGGGCATCGGCGCGAGCTGATAGAAAAGCCGACGCAGCCATTGACATTGCAGCGGCCAAGCCCGTAATTAATCCCAGTTTGGCAATTTTAGAAGTTTCACCAATTGCGAATGTGAATCCTGCTAAGGCGCCAGTGAGTTCTACTAGCGCGTCATTAAGCCCGAGTACTATCGCGCCCATGTTATTTAAGCGCTCGTCATTAAGCATGCTAATGAGTTCAGCTTCGTGACGATCCTCGTCTTCGGCTATCATAGCTAATTGAGGATAGGCTTTTAAGATTGCTCGATATGTTTTACTAGCGGTATTTTCGCCGCGTTCCATCGCTTTTAAAGTAAATGTAATGCCGAAAACGCGGGCGCAAAAAACAGTCCAGGAAACCTTGAGAGATGAGATTTGGCAATCTTGACCTAGAATGTCTTTTATAATGCGTGCGTGAGAGGCTTCGTCAGCGCTAATGCTTTCAAGGATTTGTTTGTTTTTTAAATTTTTTTCGAGCATGGCCAGACGAGCGTAAATCGCGGCTTCGGTAAGTTCGTTTTTAAGCTGCGAAAGGAGAACGGCTTTAGTATTGATATTTTCGGTCATAATTTTATTTTGAATTTGCATATATTGCTGCGATAATAATGGTGATAAAACCAGTTATGGAAAGCCAATCAGGAATTTGATTAAAAAGAGCAAAGCCTAAGAGGGCTGTAAATATAATGTTAGAATAGTCATAAACGGCGACTTGGCGCGGTTGGGCGAAACGATATGCCATAGTAATTCCAAATTGACCGACAGCAGCTCCTATGCCAGCGCCTAGCATTATTATGATCTGAATTAGCGTCATAGGATTGAATTCACTTATTATAAAAGGTACTGACGCAAGAGTTGAAAACGCACTAAAAAAAAGTACTATGAAAGCCGGATTGAGTTTGTATACTCCTAGCTTTCGTAAACAAGTATAAGCTATTCCGGCGCCTAGTCCGCCGATAAGCGCACAACTAAACGCGAAGGTGTCGTTAATCGAAAAAAGAGGCTTCATAACAAGCAATACACCAATAAAAGCAATAAGAATAGCCAATAGTTGTCGTGGTTTTGGGAGCTCTTTTAGAAATAGCCATGAAAAGAGAACTGTGAAAAAGGGGGCTGTTTTATTGAGCGCCATCGCTTCGGCGATAGGGATTTTTGATAGAGCGTAGAAATTAGCGAAAATTCCAATGCATCCGGCTATGCATCTACATAATAATAAAGAGGTTGTTTTTAGATTAAGTGATGTTAATGAAGCCTGATTTGGCTGATTAGTTCTAAAGAAAACAAAGGTTGCTATAATAAAGGCGATTATATTCCTAAAAAAACTTTTTTGAAAACTTGATATGTCATTGCCGTAATTATCGCAAAGTCGCACAAACATAGCCATTAGCGCAAATCCAAATGCGCTAATTATAATTGATATTATGCCTTTTGTACGAGTGGTCATAGCGATATTATATCAAATTAAGGCTAATTATACTTGTTTCACATGTATGTTTTCAACTTTAAGAGAACTTTTTTTGTATTAGGCTCAATTTGGCGTTGACTTTATGCCGTGGGCTTTGGTATACTATAAGACCAATTACCAAGCCAGGTTAGCACAGTTGGTAGTGCGGCTCATTCGTAATGAGCAGGTCGGGGGTTCGAGTCCCTTACCTGGCTCCAGTAGAGATGGCGGGAGTAGATCAATTGGTTAGATCATCAGATTGTGATTCTGAGGGTTG
>JAGBTH010000060.1 GCA_017631385.1 Kiritimatiellia bacterium | reverse complement strand
TTAAAGTAGTGGGTGGTCATACTGATGCGCCGCGCTTGGATCTTAAGCCGAAACCTCTTTATGAGAAAGGCGGTTGTGTTTACTTCGACTGCCATATTTATGGCGGTATTAAGAAGTATCAATGGTTAACGATGCCTTTGGCGCTTTATGGAACTGTAATTCGTAAAGACGGCTCTAATGTTGATATTGCTGTTGGTGATAAGCCGGGCGATCCGATTTTTCTTATAAGTGATATTTTACCTCATCTTGGTAAGGATCAAGCTAAAAAGACGCGTGATGAGTTTTTCCCCGCTGAGGATTTAGATGTTATAGCATGGGCGACTTATGCGAAATCTAAGAAGGGTGATGAAGCTGAGGGCGTACCTAAAGCTGATAAGGGCGGTCTAGTAGAATATTTAAAGAAGACTTATAATATTGACGAGGCGGATTTACTTTCAGCTGAGTTAGAGATTGTTCCAGCTGGGATGCCGCGTGAAGTCGGCTTTGATCGTGCGCTTATCGCGGGGTATGGCCATGATGATCGAGTTTGCTCTTTCGCTGGGCTTATGGCTCTTATTGATGCGGCGAGCGGTAGCGTTCCCGAAGTTACGGCGTCGATTCTTATGTGCGATAAAGAAGAAATCGGCTCGATGGGGTCTACGGGTATGCAGTCGAGTTTCTTCGAAAATACTGTCGCTGAGTTTATAGAGCGCCAAGAGAAGGATGCTCGCGATATTATGGTGCGCCGTGCGCTAGAGCGCTCTACGATGCTTTCGGCTGATGTAACCGCCGCGTATGATCCGCACTTCCCAGAGGTTAATTCTACTGGTAACGCTGCTTATCTTCATAGGGGCCCGGCAGCGTCTAAGTATACTGGCGGAACGTCTAAGGGCGGCTCGAGCGATTGTGGACCTGAGTTCGTGGCCGAAATCCGTAAAATCATGGACGAAGGCGGCGTAACTTGGCAGATGGCTGAGTTAGGCATGATGGAGAAGGGTGGCGGCGGAACTATAGCGCAGTATATGTCGCGCTTTGGCATGAAAGTTCTCGATATGGGTACTCCTCTCTTTAATATGCACGCTCCTTGGGAAGTCGCCTCTAAATTTGATTGTCATCAGACATATTGCGCATACAGCGCGTATCTAAGAAGCTAAAAATTTAAAATCGAAACTTTAAACAATAAACTTAAAACTAAACAACTAAAAGGAAACATCATGAAGCTCAACAGAAGAAACTTTATTTTTGGTTCTGCCGCGGCTGCTACGCTTGCTGGTTGCAAGACTTCTAAGATGGGTGCTCGCCCTCTTAAGCCTGGTGAAAAGCGCAATGCTGCGATGATTGGCTATGGTATTCAGATGCGTACTGTACTTTTAAAGTCTTTCCTTAATCCTGCTTATGCTCCCAATGTAAAGGTAGTTGCGGTTTGCGATTGCGATAAGGTTCGCGCTCAGGCTGGTGCTGATCAGGTTAATAAGGCTTATAACAACACCGAGTGTAAGGTTGTTTATGATTTCCGCGAAGTTCTTCGCGATCCTTCGATTGATATTGTCTGTATCGGTACGCCCGACCACTGGCACGCTTACATTGCTGTTGAAGCGATGAAGCACGGTAAGGACGTTTACTGCGAGAAGCCCCTTACGTTCTCGATTGAGGAATCTAAGCAGGTTATCGAAGCTCAGAAGAAGTATGGTCGTATCTTCCAGACTGGTTCGATGCAGCGTAGCTGGCGCGAATTCCGCGATGCGGTTTCGCTCGTTCGCGGCGGTCTTATCGGTGATGTTAAGTATGTTGACGCTAACTATGGTCGCGGCGGTCAGAAGCTCGGCGGTCCTTCTCACCCCGTTCGTTTCTGGGATGATCCTAAGAACGCGGCTACAGAAGGCGCTCCTAATAAGGATGTTAATTGGGAGATGTGGCTCGGACCTGCTAAGATGCGTCCGTATTCCGATCAGCTCGCTCCTCGCGGCGTAAACAAGTTCTACCCGATGTTCTGGCGCTTTGACGATGATATCGGTTCTGGTTACAATGGCGACTGGGGCGCTCACCACCTCGATATCGCGCAGTGGGGTCTTGATATGGATCAGTCTGGCCCTTACAAGATTATTCCTTCGTCTGAGCCTTACTCGACCGATCTTTATCATGGCGGCCGCCGTCAGTTCGGTATGAAGATGCTCTTTAAGAAGTCTTACGGCGATGTCGAGCTCTATCATGGTCCATTCGGCGTTTGGGGTACTGTTTTCTACGGTACTAAGGGTATCGTAGCCGTTAACCGCGGTAAGATCGCTGTTTGGGTTGGTTTTGACGCTACAGCTAAGAAGCCCGATGCTTCTATCCGTAAGGGTCTTGAAGACCTCTCCTATATGAAGGACAAGGTCGTTGTTGAGTCTGTCGGTAAGGATTACGGTACCGACGCGACCGCCAAGAAGGACAACAAGCTCGCTAAGGCTCTCGATAAGATTGAGAAGGATTACTTTGATCTCATTCGTAAGGCTGATCTTTATAAGAGCGCTAACCACATCCAGAACTTCTGCGAGTGCGTCGAGTCGCGCGAACAGACGATTACACCTGCTGAAGTTGGTGGCCGCAGCTGCACGCTTTGCCTCTTGTGCAATATGAGCTATCAGTACGATCGTGGCTTTGATTGGGATCCTAAGGCGATGACTTTCGCTAACGGCACTGGCGTTGGTATGTCTATTAGACGCGAAGGCGATTGCAACGGTTGGAAGGTTGAGGTCTGATGAAAGGTCCAGTAAGAGCGATTATTCTCGGTTATGGGATTAGGGGCCGCGCGTACGCGGCCTATGCCAAGACTCATCCAGATGATTTTATTATCGCTGGACTTGCTGATCCCGTAGCTGAGTTTCCGTCTGATCTCGATATTCCTACTTGGAAACGTTGGGAGGATGCGCTTGAGTCGAATACTCCCGCTGACGCGGTGATTATCGCTCTTCCTGACCGTTTGCATCATGATGCGTGCGTTTTGGCGCTTGAGAAGGGCTATCATGTCCTTCTCGAAAAGCCTATCGGGTGTACTTGGGATGAGTGTATCGCTATTCGTAACGCTCAGATTAAAGCGCGTCGTCTCGTTTTAACTGGTTACGTACTTCGTTTCGCATCATTCTATAAGAAGCTTCGTGAGGTTATTACTTCTGGGGTTATCGGTGATTTAACGAGCGTTCACCACCTCGCTGCGATTTCGTACGGTAAGGCGTCTCACGCTTATTGTCGCGGTAATTGGTCTGTTGAAGATAAGGGTACGGGTATGCTCGTTAATAAGTGTACTCATGACTTTGATCTTATCGAATGGTGGACCAAGGGTCGTAAATGTACTAAGATTTCGAGCTTTGGTTCGCTATTCCATTGGAGACCTGAGAATAAGCCAGAGGGCGCGACAGATCGCTGTAAGGACTGTCCTCAGTCCGTTCGCGAGAATTGCGCGTTCGATGCGTATAAGCTATATTACGACCGTGAAGATTTAAGGTATCACTTCGCTGATGAGTCAGATGAGGCCATCTTAAAGATGATCGAAACTTCGCCTTACGGTCGCTGCGTTTATGCGTGTGGTAACGATTCAGTTGACCATCAGACCGTATTGATGGAGTACGAAGGCGGGCTTACGATTATTCTCGAGATGGAGAGTTATTCTCAGCAGAGAACGCGCGTAACCCATTTTTACGGTACTAAGGGTGAAATTATCGCAGATGAGCATAAGATTGAGATTATGCCATTCTTAGGTGACTCTACGACGATTATCCCGGCTCAAACTGGTCATCATGGCGGTGGAGATCGCGAGATTATGACCGAGTTTGTTAAGCTCGTTAGAGACGCTTCGCCTGAGCGCTATACTAAGATTTTAGACGCGGCGCTTGAGTCGCATCGCATAGCGTTCTTAGCTGAAGAATCTCGTTATACTGGTAAGACTATTATTGAATCTTAATATAAAAACTAAATCAAGGAGATAAAATGAATATTTCTGCAAGCAGAAGAGGTTTTCTTCGTGGTATCGCCGGTGCTGCGGCATTAGGCGCTAGTGGTTGCTTTTCGATTGGTCGTGGCCGTAACGGTAAGATTCGTCTCGCGGCGGTCGGCGTTATGGGTAAGGGCTACAGCGATTGGACGCCGATGATTAAGACGGGTCTCGCTGAGATGGTAGCGTTCTGCGATGCTGACTATTCAATGCGCGAGAAGGCTCAGATGGCTCTCATCAGAGACGGTATCGATCTTGATATGTATGAGATTCCGTTCTATACCGATTATCGTAAGCTTCTTGATGATGCTGGCATTCTCGGTATCGACGCGATGACGATTTCGACGCCTGACCACGCTCACGCCGCTATTGCAATCGGTGCGATGAAGCAGGGTATTCACGTTTATGTCCAGAAGCCTCTCGTAAGAACTCTTTGGGAGAACAAGTATTTCGAGACGACCGCCCGCGAGAATAATGTTATCGTTCAGATGGGTAACCAGGGCTCATCACTTAACTCGATGCGCCGCTGTACTGAAGTTATCCAGAGCGGCATTCTCGGCGATGTTAAGGAGGTTCACGTTTGGACTAACCGTCCTGTATGGCCTCAGGGTAAGAATGTTGCTGATTGGGTAAAGTCTCATCCCAAGGGTGATAAGATTCGTCCTGGTCTTAATTGGGATGCTTGGCTTGGTACTGCTAAGAATCGTCCGTTCCTCGATCAGTATCCTGAGAACGCCGATGTTTATGATCCTTGGAAGCTCGGTAAGAATGTTTATCACACATTCACATGGCGTGGCTTCTTCGACTTCGGCGCTGGCGCGTTCGGCGATATGGCTTGCCATACGATGAACCTCGCTTTCCGTGGTCTTGAGCTCGGCGCAGTTTCTGACGCGATTTGCACGAAGATTGTCTCTGAGAACGATATCGCTTATCCTCTTAAGTCTGTAGTTAAGCTTACTTATAAGGAGCGCGACTCTAAGATTCGCCCTGGCGTTAAGCTCCCCGCTGTTACGCTTTATTGGTATGATGGTAACGAGAAGCCTGATGCTGGCATTATGCCTAAGTGGGCGGCTACCCATAATGGTAAGGTTCCTAATACGGGCTGCTACATTATCGGTTCTAAGGGTGCTGTTCTTATGCAGGACGACTATGGTGCTAAGTGCGCTATCGCTCTTAATGATGATAAGGAATTCGTCGACATCTTCAGTCATGAGGCTGCCAAGGTCGTAGCTCGTTCGATCCCGTTCTGCTCGAGCTCGTCTGGCGAGGTTGCTGGCGGTAAGTCTACTGTCGAGATGAAGGGCTTCGCTGAGGGTCACTATGGTGAGTTCCTTCTCGCTATTCGCGGCGAGGGTCACTATTATGAGCAGACTCATTCGCGTTGCTTCTCCGATATTGAATACTGCATTCCTCAGATGGAAGGTATTCTCGTCGGTTGCGTAGCTCAGCAGTTACCTGGTAAGATGCTCAAGTGGAATTCCTGTGCCCAGAAGTTCGATCTTGACGCAGCTAACAATCTCGTTAAGCCTTATATCCGTTCAGGTTGGGGCTTCTAATAAAATCGAGTTGTACTAACACTAAAAGGCTGTCCTTAAGGGGCGGCCTTAGTGTTATACAAGTTTAGATGAACGCATACGCGATAATAATGGCTGGGGGTAACGGAGAGCGGTTATGGCCGCTTTCTACCCCTGAGCGCCCTAAGCAGTTTGTCTCTCTTTTTGGGGATAAGCCGCTAATTCGTCATGCCGCCGATAGATTAAAGGGCGTATTTACTCCTGATAAAATTTTTGTTATTACTGCTAAACGGCTCGTTGCGATGACGCGTAAGGCTTTACCGCATATACCTAAAGAGAATATTATAGGTGAGCCTTGTCGTCGCGATACGGCAG
Source organism: Kiritimatiellia bacterium (assembly GCA_017631385.1). Lineage (GTDB taxonomy): Bacteria > Verrucomicrobiota > Kiritimatiellia > RFP12 > UBA1067 > UBA1067. Next base: position 9,212 of record JAGBTH010000060.1, on the reverse strand, counting down.
CTGCGGTAGCTGTAGCTTGTGGATTAGTTAAGAAGCATGGTGGAGCTAAGGCTATCGGTTGTATATTAACAGCCGATCATTTAATGTCACCAGAAGCAGGGTTCAGGCGGGCTTTGAAGGACGCTATAAAAGTCGCTTCTAAAAATTCAGCAATAGTGACGATGGGTGTTCATCCTGATTATCCGGCGACTAGATTCGGGTATATTGAATGTGGGGATAATCTTGTAACAAAAACTAAAACTCAGTTTCGTAATGTAAAGCGTTTCGTAGAAAAACCCAATGAGACTGTAGCTCGTAAGTTTTTGACTGAGGGGGGATATTGTTGGAATTTAGGAATGTTTATTTGGCGAGCTGATGTGCTATTTAATGCATTTATAAGGGTAGCTCCTGATATTGGTACAATAATTGATAAAGTATCTGTCGCGGGTAATACTAGTGCGCTTTTAAAGCGCGAGTATGTGAATTTAAGATCCATATCCTTCGACTATGCTGTTATGGAGAAGATTAATGACATCATTGTGGCTGAAGGCACTTTTTTATGGGATGATGTTGGCTCGTGGATATCGACAGCTAAGTATTTTTCTAAAGATAATGCCAATAATGTTTGTATAGGCGAGACTATGTTGCATGATGTGTCTAATTCTATAGTTGTTGGTAACGATGGTAATGTAGTCGCGCTCGTCGGGGTAGATAATTTGGTGGTAGTGCGTACAAAAGGTGCTACTTTGGTCTGCGCTAAGGATCGTGTTGAGGATATTAAAAAATTATTTATTCCTAAGTCTTGATTTTTCTTAAGAAGACTGCTTAAAGAGCGCAGCTAAATTTTCTATTTCAAATTTTATTCTGAAACATCTAAAGCTTGTGGATTTGAGCGATAGTGCATAGTGCATTAAATTTGGATTTTGATAAGCTTTGTGCTTGCGTAAGACGCAAAAAAAAAGTATAATAAATATAGTTATGAAAATGCTTGTGACATTCTGGTATGGAATATTTAAGAACAATCCGATTTTTCGGCTTGTTCTTGGATTATGCCCTACTCTAGCGGTGACTACTAGTCTCGAGAATTCGTTAGGTATGGGACTAGCGGCTACATTTGTTTTAGTATGCTCTAATGTTCTTATCTCTTTTTTACGTAAGCTTATTCCGGCGGCAGTTCATATTCCATGTTATATCGTTATTATTGCGACGTTCGTGACTGCTGTTGATCTTTTAATGAAGGCGTTTTTACCTGCGCTCTCTGATTCGTTAGGTATTTTTATTCCTCTTATTGTTGTTAATTGCATAATTTTAGGTCGCGCTGAAGCATTCGCCAGTAAGAATGGTGTTTTACTTTCTTTAGCGGATGGTCTAGGCTCGGGCTTAGGTTTTACATTGGCTCTAGCGTTTGTCGGCACGGTTCGTGAGTTGTTGGGCTCAGGCTCGATTACGATTTGGGGGGATTTGGCGATTAAGAATATTTATGATTCGCCCGTAACTCTAGCGATTCTGCCGGCGGGTGGATTCGTAATTTTAGGGCTTCTTTTAGCCTTAGTTAATTTTATTGCCGCTTGGAATGCCAGGTGTCATGGAGCTCCTCCTCCGTTACCTGTGAATTTAGATTGTCGTCATTGTACGATGTGTCCTAACGGAAAGTAATGCTAAGATGAAGTGCCCTAAATGCTCTAAAGACAATGATAAGGTTCTTGATTCGCGCGCTGCGCGCGATGGCGCAGCGATTCGCCGCCGCCGTGAATGTCTTTGTTGCGGGTATCGTTTTACGACTTACGAAGAAATAGATCGTGATGAAGTTTTAATTATAAAAAGCGATGGAACGCGTCAGGTTTTCGATAGATCGAAAGTCGATAAGGCGATTCGTCAAGCTTGTGGTAAGCGTCCCGTTAGCGATGAGCAGATTCGCACGATGATTGATAATGTTGTCGCGAAGCTGGAAGGCGATGAGGTTAAATCGAGTGTCATTGCCGAGCTTGTTATGAATGAGCTTCATAGGGTTGATGAAGTAGCTTATATACGATTTGCCAGCGTATATAGACGCTTCACCGACGTAGCGCAGTTCCTGTCGGCTATAACGGAGATAGTAAAGAAATGAGGCCTGAATACCAACGCCCGCCTGTTCGTGTGGCTGTAGTCGGATTAGGACGCTCGTTTTTTTCGAGCCACTATCCTATCTTTAAGGCGCACCCAGGGCTTTTTAAAGTAGTTGCCGCGTGCGATATACTTAAAGAGCGTCGAGATCTGATTGTCGATGATTTTCCTGACTGTAAGATGTTTCGGCGTTTTTCAGATATGCTCGATGAGCATGATATTGATTTAGTCGATATAGCCACCTGCTCGACAGAACATGTTAAACACGCCCTTATGTCTTTAGAGCGTGGTCGTTGGACGCTTTTAGAATCTCCAATGGCGCTTACTTTGGATGACGCTCAATTATTGCGCGGTGCTGCTACTAAAGCTAAGAATCGTTTATTGGTTCTCCAGAGGGGTCTTTTCGCATCTGATTTTCTCCTAGCGAAATCTATGATGACCGATTCTAGATTAGGCGAGATATATCAGATTTGTATTCGCCGCGAGGATTATATTAGACGTGATGACTGGCAGACGGTTAAGCGTTTAGGGGGTGGGGCTGCGTATTATGCGATGACCGACCTTATTCTTCAGGCTCTTAAGATTTTACCTCAGCCGCCCATTCAAATGTGGAGTGAGCTTAAGCGTATTGCTTCGCTTGGCGACGCCGAAGATTATGCTCATGTTAATCTTAAAACTCGTACTCAAATTTCGGCTGATATTGAATTTAACGGTGGTGCACTTACGGCTAATAAATCTCCGTCCTTTGTGATTCGCGGCGATCGCGGAGTCTTTTCTGTAAATGCTGATTCACCTGTCGGAACTCTTACTGTCGTAGATCCTGATTATAAGTTTTCTCGTCGCCGTTCGAGCGTGAGAACTCCCTCTTTAGCCGATATGCATGAGGATATTCCTTTAGTGACTAGCGAGGTATCATTGCCTAAGGGTACTCTCCACGGTCCGAGCGCATTTTGGAAGTCAGTTTACGATACTGTTCGTACTGCGGCTGCATTCCCAATACAGCTTGAAGATTCGATTGAAGCTGTAAAGTTTGCGCACCTCATGAAGAAAACAAGTCCTTTTGGGAGTTGATGAATGGCAGTTGTGACTCAAAGCCTAGAAGACTATTTAGAGACGATTTATCTTTTAATAAAAGATACTGGTAGCGCGTGCGTTCGCGACGTAGCTAAGTCTATGGGCGTAAAAATGCCTAGTGTCGTAAAAGCGCTTCATGAACTTAAGAGTCTAGAACTCGTTACTCAAGAGCCCTATGCACCTATAGAACTTACTAAAAAGGGCGAAACAATCGCTAAGAGCGTTCTAGCGCGTCACGAATTATTAAAGTCGTTTTTAGTTAGTTTAGGCGTAAGTCCTAAAACTGCCGATGAAGACGCGTGCAGAATGGAACATATTTTATCAGTAGAAACATTGGAAAAAATAAGAAGATACATAGAAAAAAGCCATGAAAAGTCAATTAAATAACCTTCGACAGCTCCAGGAGCTCGTTCTTACCCGTGATGAACATCATCAGACGGGGGATGGTAGTCATTTAGATTCTCTTAATGACGCGATTGCCGAACTTCAAGATAAACTTGAGCCCCAAGTCGCTGGTCTTTATTCAAGGCTTTACAAAAAAAGTCACATTGTCATCGCGGCGATTTCTAATGGGTGCTGCTCGGTTTGTGGTATGCAAGTTCCAATCGCCCAGACTCAACAGGTTCGCCTTGCTAAACATCTTGTAACATGTTCGAGTTGCGGTCGAATTCTTTTTGCGTCTGAAGCTGATGCTGCGCATAATGTTTCTGACAATTATGATCGAGACGATCCCAAGACTGGTATTTCTCGCTTTAGCGCGGCGGAGTTAATGTTGGCTGATCTCGATGCCGAAACTCCCGAGGGTGCGATTACCGCTCTTGCTAAGTTAATGGAAGAGAATAAGTTTATTAAGAATGCTGATTCTCTTATTACAGCTGCCATGAATCGCGAAGGCGTTCTTTCTACTGCTATTGGAGGCTCATTAGCGTTTCCTCACGTTCGCGGCGTTGAGGGCGGTGGACTTACACTCGCTATGGGCGTTTCTAAAAAGGGTATTGATTGGGGTGATGAGAAGGTTCATGTTGTATTCTTATCTGCTATCCCCGTAGCTGTATCGGCGTTTTATCTGCGTCTTATGTCCGGCATTATTCAGTCGTTCTCCAAAAAGGATAATCTCGACGCTGTTCTTAGCGCGACCGATGCTTCATCTTTGTGGAAGACGCTTGTTAAAGCTACGCGTCATACTGTAAAGTGAAGATGTTTCTAAGACTTCTTTTCGCGGCGATTGCGATTGCTTCATTTTGTGAGGTGTCCATCGCCGCGCCAGTAAAGTCTCGTAAGGCTTCAGCTAAATTATCTACAGTAAAAAAGGCGACTAATCCTCCTCAGTCGCGGTATCGTAGAACTCCTTACGTTGGTGCTATCTCAATTGACGCAGATTCGGGGAGTGTTCTTTTTTCTGATAATGCTGATGTAGTAGCGTACCCGGCGAGTGTAACTAAGCTTATGACAGCCTTTCTCGTCTTAGACGATATAAAGAAGGGTCGTTTTTCGCTTAGTGATTTAGTTGTCGCATCTCCTACAAAGACTAAACGTGATGTTCATTTGCGCCAACCGAGCGCCATAGGCCTTAAACCAGGTCAGTCAATAAGTGTTGAAGAAATGCTTAAGGCTATAATGGTTAAAAGTGCGAATGATGCCGCGATTTTTTTAGCCGAGAAGTGTTCGGGGTCGGTTGATGATTTTGTCGCGAGAATGAATGAAAAAGCGCTTTCGTTAGGGATGAAGTCAACTAGATTTTATAATCCTAATGGTTTGCCGCCGTATAAACGCACTATAGGCGATGACTTTAATGTTTCGACATGTAACGATTTAGCTAAAATGGCGCGCGCTCTTTTAAAGGCGCACCCCGAAATTTTAAAATATACATCGCTTAAGACGTGTTCACTTGATCTGCCGGGTCAAGGCGTAGTTAAGTTTATAAATCACAATAATGTGATGGTTAAGGATAAGCTAAAGGTTATTAATCCTGATGGCTCTGAAGCAGCTGATGGTTTAAAAACCGGTTATATAGATGCCGGTGGTAGCTCCGTTATTCTCACTGGTAAGCGCGGCAATAAAAGGGCTATAGTTGTTGTTTTAGGTTCTTCCTCTTCAGCTGAGCGAGATGATGCCGCGCGAACGAGACTTGATGATGCGCTTGACGCGCTCTCTTGGTGAAATACTTGTCAGTATCTTTATTTATAGCCTTAATATTGAAGAATCTAGAAGGTCGATTTACAAGAAACTCGACAAATGCGATAATATCGCGCTCGATTGGATACGCGCTTCCGCTTCAATTCTATCGAAGAGCGCGTCGCCCAAAAGAGTGCGATTTTGGTTGCGCCCGAAAAGCCGCTTGAAATATCGCGTGTATGCCACGATCTTGAGGTGATGCAGCGCGTCTACGGTTATGGCCGCCGCGCTGCCGAACTTTTGCCAGAGCATTTGGTGGAAAGTTTTTTTGAGGTAGTTTTGAAAATATTTTTTTAGGGGTAAAATTTAGGTGAAAAATAGCGGTGTTTTTTGTCTAAAAATAAGATTGCGTTGTTTTACCCACTCACGAGCTCGCCGACGAGAAGTGCGCACTTTTTACCCGAGACGTGCGCACTTCTCGACCGAGAGGTGCGCACCTCTTGGTTTCGATCTCGTAACGAGGGGTTTTGGGGTGGATTTGGGGTATAGTAAAAATAGGGGTTTTTAGTACTAAAAAAATTGCAAGCTTTTTCGTACATTCTGAGACTTCGTTTACGTTTTAAGATTTTACGATTTTTAAATTTCTCGCGGATTATAGAATAGTTGATAGAAGGTGAGGGATGGGAGAGTCGAAGTTGAAGTGGAAGTTGAACAATGGAATTTTTAAACATCCTCTGTTCGACTTCGACTAAAATGTCAAAGTGGCGGGGCGAGATCATTTTAAGCCCTAAATTATTCAGATATTTTATATTTGCAATGTTGGAATTGTGGTATAATATTTGCAAGTAAACAGAGAGGAATTTATATGGCGAAAGTTAAGAAAATTAAAGAAGAGAGGCTTGAAGATATTTTGATGAGTTGCCGTAATCATTTGCGCGGCAAGGCTGATCAGAGTGATAAGCGCGATGTTCTTTTAACTCTCGTTTTCCTTAAGTTTATGAGTGATCGTTTTGAGGAGCCAGCTCGCGCTTACGCGCGAGTAACGGAACGGCCAGCTCGCGCTTACGCGCGGGTAACGGAACGGCTAGCTCGCGCTTACGCGCGGTGGGGGTTAGCTGATGGTTAGCCCTAGGTGTAATGTTGACTTGGCGTTAGCCAAGCCGAATCGTATGTTACAGCGATGCTGGGGTTGGGATTATAAAGCTCCATGTATTTATATGATTACGATGACTTTAGCCGATCGTTTATTGATGGCGCTAGGTAAGCTCGTTGTAGATAATGATGGTAATGGCGAGGCATCTAAAATTACAGCTCATATCGAATTAACTGCAGCTGGGCGCGCTGTTGAAGCTCAGTGGCGCAGGATGGGCGAGATTACGCCTCAGATTAAGCCGTTGGATATTGTAATCATGCCGGATCATATTCATGGTATTTTACGCGTGACTGAGCGGCTTAAGCGGCCGTTAGGTCAGATATTGGCTGGCTTTAAGACTGGTAGCTCTAAGGCGGCGACTGGTCAGGGCGGTTTGTGGAGCGCGGGATTTCAAGATTCTATTCTTTTTAGAGAGGGCCAACTTCATTCGATGTTTAACTACTTACGCGATAATCCGCGGCGCTTGGCGGTTAAGCGATATTATCGCGAGTTCTTTAGGTTTAAGCGCGAAGTGGCGTTTGAAGTTACGAGTAAGTTCGCTCTTACGAGCGAAAAACAGAACGGTAGGGCGGCTCTTACGAGTGAAGAACAGAACGGGATGGCGGCTCTTACGAGCGAGAAAGAGAACGGGGAGGCCGCTCGTACGGGCGAGAAAGAGAATCTACTCTATTTTCAGGCGATTGGTAATGAGTCGCTTTTAAAAGCGCCGACGATTTTTCAAGTTCAATGCTCACGTAAAATCTTATCTTATCGTCGAGAGAGTAAATCAGGCGGCGGCTTTAAAATCGCACGTGATGAAAAGGGCGCTCCGATAATTGAGAGCGAGACGAGTGAATTTAGTCAGAAGCTCGAGATCATTTTAGCTATGGCTAAAAAAGGCGCGGTTTTAGTATCTCCATGTATTTCGGATGGAGAGCGCGAGATAGCGCGTAGGGCGATGGAGATGGGGCTAAAGTTGATTACCCTGTCGAATAAAGGGTTTTCAGATCTTTTTAAGCCGAGTGGTAAGGCGTTTGATAGCGTTAGCGAAGGGCGACTTTTAATGTTAGCTCCTATTGCTTGGAAATATACTCCAGGAGAAAAGAAGATGACTCGAATTGATGCGTGTACGCTTAATCGTATTGCTCAGCTTATCGCTGGTGATGGCGCGAGCAAGATAAATTATCGAGGTGTTGAGGTTAAAAATGTAGATGCGCTAGTTAAAAGCGCGTGTTTAGGGGTTAGGAGTTAGTCGTTAGTGATTAGTCGCTAGTCGTTAAGGCGATTGGATTTGATATAATACCTATATTTTAAGACTTAGGTTTTATGTTAAATTTAATAAAATTAAAAAAAGTTATGAAGAATAGTGATTTTAAGTTTCGTGGTGCGATATTTGATCAAGATGGGCTTTTGTTCGATACAGAAGTGGTCTTTGAGCGCTGCTGGATTAGCGAAGGGCGTAAGTTAGGGCTTGAAGTTACTAAAGATTTTGTTAATAAAATGAGTGGGTGTGGGCGTAAAGAGCTTACAATAATAGTTGCCGAAACTTATCCCACGATTAATGCCGAGGATTATGTTGAGAGTGTTCATCGCGCTGCGGCTGAGGCCCAATTGGCGATGACGCCAGTAAATAAGCCTGGCGCACGCGAAATATTGGAGTTTTGTCGCTTTAATGGCATAAAAATAGCATTAGCATCAAGTTCAATGCGACATTGTGTTGATCATAATCTCGCGGCATCTGGCTTTAAGGAGTTTTTTGACGCGATAGTAACAGGGCGAGATGTTAAAAACGGTAAGCCCGCTCCAGATATTTTTCTATTAGCAGCTGAAAAAATTGGAGTTCCAATTAATGAGTGTATAGTCTTTGAGGATTCGTTTAATGGTATTCGCGCAGCGCATGCAGCTGGCGCTAGGGCGATTATGATTCCTGATCGCGCGCAGCCGACCCCCGAAATACTTGAGCTTTGTACACCATATTCAACATTAAATGATGCGCTTTTTAGTCTGTCGGAAAAATAACACTAATTATGGTAGCGAAAATTCTAAATTTTCCTACTTGCACCGAATGGTCGAATTAATGTATAATATTGGTTCATAATTTTTAAACAAAAGGAGTAGATAAATGGCAAAACGCGATATCCCGCTCGAGAGAGTGCGTAACTTCGGCATCATGGCCCACATTGACGGCGGTAAGACGACGACGTCCGAACGTATTCTTTATTATTCGGGCAAGAACTATAAGCTCGGCGAAGTACATGACGGCGCCGCTACGATGGACTTCATGGTTCAGGAGCAGGAGCGTGGTATTACGATTCAGTCCGCGGCTACGTGCGTTTCTTGGGGTAACTATCGCCTCTCGCTTATCGATACTCCCGGACACGTTGACTTTACAGCCGAAGTAGAGCGCTCTTTGCGCGTTCTCGACGGTGCGGTCGCTCTTTACTGCGCGGTCGGTGGCGTTCAGCCCCAGTCTGAGCAGGTTTGGCGTCAGTCTGAGAAGTATAAAGTACCTAAGATCGCGTTCGTCAACAAGATGGACCGCGTTGGTGCTAACTTCTACAGCGTTATGGAGCAGATGCGCACTCAGCTCAAGGCTAACCCCGTACCGATGGTAATTCCGATTGGTGCGGCTGAGTCTTTCGAGGGCGTTATCGACCTCATCAAGATGAAGGCTCTCTACTTCGATATGAAGAGCCTTGGTAAGACCGTTATCGAGAAGGATATTCCCGAAGTGTATGCTGAGAAGGCTGCTGTTTGGCGCCAGAAGATGGGTGAGTCTGGTGGTGAGCAGGACGATGCTCTTACGGAG
>JAGBTH010000059.1 GCA_017631385.1 Kiritimatiellia bacterium | reverse complement strand
GCGATATACGGATATGCCCATGAGTTATTATCGGCACAAAAGCCTGAATAAACTCTGGCCAGCCCCCACCCTATATTCCAGACCTTTCTATTCTTACCGCCGTTTTCGAAATGTATTGTGCCTTCAAACTCTGAACCAATACCAGGGATCGGCTTTTTAACCCGATAATAAGAGCGCGTATTATCATGACACCTCGCCTTACCGTCACCGTCGAGAAACGTCATTCCCCAAAAATGTATCGCCTCGCCACCTGTCTTAGAGGGCATAAGATTAACCCAACCGCCCTTTTTCTCCTCGATAACGCGGCGCATCGTATAATATCCCTCCGCCGCGATATACTTTTCGCCATCACTGGGCTTTCTGATGTCCTGAAGTGTTGAATATAACTTATAAGCCTTTTCATAATCTTTCGCGGCAACTGCCTCCTCGGCCTCCAGAAATTGATCGGCGTACTTACTTTCTCCCAGAATTCTAAAAAGGTATGATACATGCGTGTTATTAATTGCAGGTGCGTAAGTTCTTATCAACCAGGAAGAATCTAAATAATGCTTAAGCGGCTTTTTAATCGTTTTATGATACTTGCGGACTTTCGGCCAATCGCGGAACTGAAGAGCGAGCGACATTCCCATACCGCGAAAAATATCCGCCGAGGGCATAAACTCAGTTTCAGGAGCTGCCGCGTAAGCATCGAACATCCCGTAAAGCGCCGTGCGCATATCGGGCGTAATAAAGCGCTCCAGCGCATTCGACTGAACCGCATTATCAGCCTCTGCCACTAAAATCTTTTCAAATGCCGCAGCTGCCGCGGTATACGAAAATGTCGAGCGGACATCAACATTTGTAGCGCATTGCATTAAGAAATCTCCCAAGAATGCCGTAGAGCCGCCCCAACGTGAAGTTCTAAAATGCAAAAATCGTCTTATCGACTCTGCGCATTCATCGAGTGAATTGGAAATAGCCAAGCTGCACCACGAATAAGTATCAGCCTCCGAAACAGCGCACGACGAACCTGACAAGCGCGAAAGCATCATTGGAGCGCGAGCTCCGTCAGGGCGCAACTTGACGGCGGCTAAAAGATTAGATGACGCGATTTCGTTATTATCCTGAAAACCCTTCCACCCCTCCTCCGTAACATCACTCGCCCATCCCGAGCCGCGGGCTTCGAATGCCGCGTCCATAGCCCGCTCAGCGATCATACAGCGCGAAAGATACTCATTACCGACTTTCTTTGGGAGTGATGGTGGTATTATCATTAATTCCTCCAGTCTTTCCAAAATTCTATAGTCGGCTTTTTTAAAGACTTCGGCTATCTTATCCGTAGTATATTTTTCAAGCTCCGCGCAAGCTTCCTGATACGGTTTAACAGGATCGCTCTTGCGCACATCTAATTTATGCTTTTCGACTTTACAAAGATAGGATTTCAAGATAAATCCTAAAATAGGCTCATTCTTAAAATCATGAACCTTTATCGCATCCTTGAAAATGTTTCTCCCGCTCCAATATTTGCCGTCATACATAAGAGAATGATAATAAAGTATCGCTACGGCTCCATCCCGATTTTTTTTGCGCCAAAGCTTATCAGCCAACGCACACTCCTCGCCCGTTGGAAAATCAGATCTGCCCGTAGACAGATATCGCGCCAACGCCCACCTGACCTTTCTGACATCATCGGCGACATTTTCATCCATATCCTTTGCAGGAACAAACGTATCAATAATGTGCTGTTTGTAAAACGGCATGGCGACTTTGGAGTAATACTCAGTATCCACCTTACCTTCACCCGCTTTAGGAATAGTAACGCGATTGATCTTACGCTCTATATTCTTAGTGGATTCCGACTCCTTACGTAATTCTTCGATTCTTTTCGCCTCTTTTTCGACATCCATTTCCGCCGCACTCTCGAAGCTCGTCATCATAAAATTAACTTCACCTGACAATTCCTCTTTTTTCTCCATAATCTCGTCGGGGACATTCAGTTTCGCCAATTCATCAGATATCGCCTTTACTTTAGGCAAGTACTTATTAGCTATACTCTTATATTC
>JAGBTH010000058.1 GCA_017631385.1 Kiritimatiellia bacterium | reverse complement strand
AGTGAGCCGCGAAGCGGGCTCTAGCGGGTTGCGGTTACTCGACTTTCAATTTCGACTAAAATGCCAAAGAGACTGTGCCACTCCTTTTCCCTCTTCCCTACTTCCCACTCTGCAGCGTCTCGTTCGTGTCGCCGCCGGAGTAGTCGGCATTTTGGGTAGCGTCGTGAGTTACGACGATAGCCGGTAGCCCGAAGGCGTAGATCGCGGAGGTCTGAGTTTTAGCCCGCGGCGTTTGGAGTGAGCTACAACCGCTCGCTGTTACGCCGATAGCTCCGCCGATGAAGAAGGGTAGAGCCGCTTTTAGTATTGCCTTCAAGAGGCCTTTCCAATCGATATTTAAGAACATGATTTTTCCTTTCTGATTTATTGTTTTTTTAACACAGAGTCGCAGAGATATGGTGAGATAGATTTTGTTATTAGCGCTCGGCCTCTTGCGACTTTCGCTACGCGAAAGCTCCTCGCGCGGGGCCTTGAGGCTGCTTCGCAGTTCGCTTCGCTCACCCGACCCGACCGCTACGCGGCGGGCGCATCTCGCTCGTCGGGGGACCTGCTCGCTTCGCGACAGGTGCATCATGCGACGGGTGCATCACTGGGAGATTTGGAGGTTCGGAGTTTAGGAGGGGTGCCGATTTTGTTGCGCAACAAAAGATGCTGTGTTGCGCAACAAAGAGGTGGGTGGTTGCGCAAGGCGGCTGATGGGTATGGTAAGCTCCAAGGAAGGAAGAGTGCACCTTTCAGAAGAAATGCGTTTCCAATTGTTCACACACTGTGTGAACAATTGAGTTTGAGTCATTACAGGTTGTTGACTAAGCGGACAAAAATGTGCATAGCAGCTCCAAAATACTGTCAAAAATGTGCAATTCTCGCTTGAAAATCCGTCAAAAATGTGCATATGCATTATTTGGTAGAGCGATTTTCAGCGTGTCTTTGAGTTTTTTTAGTTGGAGTTTAGAGTTGGAGTTTGAGAGTGGTAGGATAAAAGTTTTTTTTGACAGGATTAACAAGATTAACAGGATTGGGGTAGGTGTGGTTTATATTTTATGATAAAATGTGATTATGACTAGATGGGAAGAATTTAAAGAGGAGTTTGAGAGAGGCTTAAGGATGCCATCTGGACCGGATGATTCATGCGACGGGCCGCAGTCGTGCCTTGAGTGTGTTGTGTGGTTTGTCGGGATAATCGTTTTGTGCGTTGTTCTTGCATTGCTTAAAGCGTGATCCGACAAGCGGCGATTGCGCAAAGCGGTTGATGGGGTGTCGTAAGCTCCAAGAAAAGAAGTGCGCACCTTTTGCTAGAGAAGTGCGCACTTTTCAAGTGAGAGATGCGCACTGTTAGGGTATGAAATAAGGTATAAAACGCAGTTTTTTCATATTTGTCCACCTTTGAAAAGTCAAAGGTTATATTTGTATGCTTATGCCGATTTTGATATAATATTGCATATCAATTAGGAGAAGATATGGGTGTTTCGTATAAGAAATTGTGGAAGCTTCTTATAGATAAAGAAATGACGCGGACAGATCTGCGAATAGCTGTCGGCGCGTCTTCGTCTACCTTTGCAAAGTTGTCTAAAGATGAGTTTATTTCGTTTGATTTGATGACGAGAATATGCAAGGTGCTAAATTGCAATGTTGGCGATATTATGGACGTTGTCCATGAAAAAAGGATTTAAAGATATGCTTGTAAAGCCGAATGAAGAATACGAGGCTTGGATTTGTTCTTTAAAGGAAAGAATTCAGCAAGCTCTAAAGCATGCTTGGCGGTTAACTCTGAGCTGACAATGCTTTATTGGGATATTGGACATTCAATACTTGAAAAACAGAATAAGGAAGGATGGGGAACAAAAGTAGTAGAGAGAATGTCCGCAGATTTGAAACAAGCGTTTCCTAATATGAAAGGATGGTCCCCTCGTAATTTAAAGTATATGCGAGCGTTTGCGGAGAGTTGGACGCGAAAAGAAATTGTGCAAGTGCCGCTTGCACAATTGCCTTGGTATCACCATATTGCTTTGTTAGAGAACCTAAAGTCGCGCGGTGATCGTATCGCATATGCAGCTCTAGCTATTCAAAATGGGTGGTCACGAAATGTATTGTCGCATCATATTGAATTAGGGACTGCGAACATTACTGGTACTGCGGTAACTAATTTCAAACGACTGATGCCTCCAAATGATTCTGATATGGCCGAGCAAGCATTGAAAGGTGAATATGATTTAGGTTTTTTATCTGCATCGCCACATACAAAAGAGAGAAAACTTCAGAAATTGTTAGTGGATCAAGTTGCACAATTTATGATGGAATTGGGAGCGGGATTCTCGTATGTAGGCAAAGGTGTCACCATTGAAGTTGGGGGTGATGAGTTTGAAATTGATCTCTTGTTCTATCATGTTGTTCTTCATCGATTTATTGTTATAGAGTTAAAGACTGGAAAGTTTCATCCAAAGGATTTGGGGCAGCTCGGTTTTTATATGACAGCTGTGGATAGGAAGATTAAATCTGATATTGACGGCAGAACAATTGGAATACTTCTCTGTAAATCTCGTAATGATATTGTTGCTGAGTACGCACTTGCAGATTTGGATAAGCCCATAGGCGTTTCTACATATAGGCTTGGATTGCCGCCAATTGAGCAGTTGCAGATTAAGTTGCAGCAGATGATTAATGGGACTGCAAAAATGAAGAAAGGGAAATGCGACTGATGGCAGGGCGCATGATAGGCGGATGATATGAGCGATAAAGAAAGTGAAATGAGTCAGGGGCGAGATGATCTTGGAATTGTTCGTGAAAAAGAGCTTTTGAGTGCTCTTCGGTTGCGCTTCGGTACTGATTGTGTTTATTATTCGCCGAAAACCGGAAGTGCAAAAACACCGAAAGAACTGTGCGATATTATCGTTCTGGCATTGCCATATGCCATAGTTATTCAGCTTAAGTGGCTTAAGTCGACAGCAGAAGATTTTGTCGAGGGAGAGGAATCGGCAGTTAAGCGTGAACGCCTATTGCGAAGAATGCATAAGGCGGCAGAACAATACAAGGAACTTTCTTCCGCTCTTTCACACGATGCAATAATAACCTTGTCTCGTGTATGGTCTGCCAATGGAAATAGGACGTTTCAATTGCCATTGCAAAGAATAAAAAAGATAGTCCCCCTCGTGATTGTTGACTTTCAGGATCAAAATTATCTAGATCCTGAAAAACGATATACGGATATCCCACCGGTGATTACAGATGTGCCGACGCAGATTAAAGGATGGGGATTGGTTCATAGCTTTCTCTTGGCTGATTTTTTTTGCGTAATAGATCAATTGTTTACGGTCGGGGATTTACTTCTTTGGCTTCGTGAGAGGGAAAGGTTTTTTACGGAGCGCCCTAAAATGCTTTTGGGCTATAATGAGTTGACGCTTTTTTCGCTTTATTTGGTCAATAATCCACTATGGCGGAAGATTGTTGAAGGTGCTTACAATGGAGTATGGATAGATGACAACGATTGCTTTGAAAGAGTCTTGTGCGAGAAGGAAACGGCGTTTCAGAAGCGAAGAGATATGTTTCATCGGAAGAATGTTGTTGATGAGCTTATTATGCGTATGGCAAATGTGGCTGATTGTGAGGTGTGCGTTCAAAAAGAAGTGTCACCGATGATATTGGATTATTTAGAGTATTCTGGTCGTATAAAATGTTGGCCGTCTATGATAAAGCATGATGTTGCCCGGAAGCTGATAGAACATCTTAGTAATTTCCAACCAACGGGTAGGTCTTTGCCTATTTTAGGGTCTTATGGCTTTTTTGATTACCGTCCTGTTAGCGAAACAGTGTATTATTTTGGTGTTGCAGAATTTAATGAAGAAAATGCTGAAATCTATTGTCGTGAGTTGTTTATTAGGGCTTTATCCTATATTCAGCAACGTGGGATGAAAGGGGAAGTTTCGGAGTTGTTTATATTATTGACGAGGAAAGATCGTCCATCTGTCTGTTGCAAGGTGTGTCCGATAACAGATACAGATTATCAGTATGCTATTTCAGAAGCGCAGCTGAAGCAAACGAGATTATCGTTTTCGACAGAAGAGTTTTGTCTATCGGAATGGGATATTGTTAAATGACAAGAGTGGTGCAGTCAAATGAATAAAAAGCTAACCCTATATTTTGTTTCTCTTGTTCAAGATGCGTGCTTGAAGTCTTTCTGGCGAAAGCGCACATTGGCGACGTTCCTCAAGAAAAATCATATTTCTGATAGATTTATTGAGCCATTGTATCAAGGATCAACAAAAGCGGAAGTTTTGTCAAATATTTTCGATCGGTTGGTGCAGAGTCAAGATTTGAGGTGTCAAAATATTTTAATTGAGATTGCAAGGGAGCTTGTTGCAATGTGTACTTTCCCAGATTTAGAGGGATGGGAAGATGCACAAACTAAGATTAATGCGGCAAAACAAGCCGTTATGCAATTGCGCATCGAATATGAGAAACTTGAAGTAAACTTTATTGATACAGGTGATGAAGAAAAACGTGCGGTGGCGAAATTAAAACGCGAAAAGGCAGTTAGTTACGAAACCATGTTTGAAGACTTTCGTAAACGACTTTATGATTTAGCTAAACGAGTTGGCGATCAAAAGGCGGGATATGATTTTGAAAAATGGATATATGAGTTTGCATCTTTTAATGATATAGTTTCACGTCCACCATATAAGGATAAGAATGGTCGACAGATTGATGGGGCCTTGCAAATTGAATCTGATAGTATGATACTTGAGGCTAAATGTACTTTATGTCCGATATCAGTTACAGAGATTGACTCTTTTAAGGCAAAGATAAATACAAAGGCTGATAATACTCTGGGATTGATGGTGTCGATGAGTGGGTATGAGACAGGTGCTATTGAGGCCGCTTCAGAGGCACGTTCCCCTGTGATTCTTATTGATGGCGGTCACTTGTTCAATATCGTCATGACGCGTCAGATGACTTTTGGGGAGCTTATTTCCCGCGTGAAGCGTAATGCAGCTCAAACAGGGCGTGCATATCTTCCTGTTTCGGACTTCTAGAAGGGATGGAAGCGGTGAAATAAAATGAGATAAATCACAATTTTGACTAAATATCATTTTATTTTGTGTCGATTGCGACTTTTGTAAGGTTGAGAATGAAACGCTAATTTGGTATAATAGAAAAGAAATTTTGAGAAGAAACCATCATGGCTACGAAAACAATAGAGATTATAACTGTACATTCAGTACTCGTAAGGACATTTCAACAAGAAATGGAAATTGTTCTATGAGTGATATTACTTGTCTTGATCTTTTTTGTGGTGCTGGTGGCTTGCCTTGTGGCTTGCACATGGCAGGTATCAAAACTGTTGATGAGGACTTGTAATGGCGAAGGACAATCCAAAGGCAGAATTAGCAAGGAGATTTAGGTTGCAGATGTGTGACCCTGAATATCCTAATGATAATAGGGTTCTTGTCTGGTGTGTGTCGGAAATAATAAAGTATATTAATTTGCATCATTCATCCAAATGGATTGACTATGACGTGTCGGATTGGCGCGAAGGTCTTAAGGAATGGACATGGTGGAAAATTTTAAATGAGGAATACTCAAGCGAAATTTTGTATGACGCAGAAAAAGATTCTGTGGTTGTTTTTTGAAGTCAGTTAAAATGGAGAACCTTTTATGAAATACAATTTAGGATTCATTTATGATAAAGATTTCTTTGCTCACGTGAAAGCAATGGTTTCAAGGTTGACCGTTGCGATGAACCTTAAGAAGTTTTCAAAGAATTCGCATTATTTCGATAAAAGCTTTTTATGGGATTATATCAGGCGATGAAAGCGCATTTACTATTATGTAGACGGCCTTAGGTATCGCGATTGATGATGTTATGGAGAAATATCCTGAATTAATTATTCAATACAAGGTTTAAAATGAAAAGAAAAACAATATCGAAGACCATAAAAGAGATAGTTTCTCATCTTATGGAAAAAGTAATGGACCGAGTGTTAATCACAGATCCATTTGTTGTAGAAGAGCATCGGGCATCAAAACCACTTTATGCCGCTTTAGTTCCTGATGAAATATTTAAAGGGTCGCATTTTGAGAGGCGTTTTGTAACACCATTTGGTGGGGTGTGGGAGAAATTAGCATCTGCTGTGGCAGAGGTATATCATGGCCATTGTTACAAAGGATATACAATTCATGGGTTGATTGGAAGGGAAAGATTACGTAGGATACAAGAAATTTTAAATAGATTGGAACATCCTGATCCAGTTACTAAAAAAAGACCGCATCCGAATTTCGCAGAGGAAATGCACTATGTTTGTGAAGGAGGAGGGGAGCCTGTGCCTTGTGATGTCACTTGTGACATTTTTGTTGAAAATAAACGAAAAGGAAAAAGATATGCCTTTGAATTAAAGGCTCCGTTACCTAATAGCGATCAGACGAAAGTAAGCAAGGAGAAGATAATGAAATTGATGGCAATGGAACCAATGGTTGTTGATGGTGCATATTATGCTTTGGTATATAATCCATATGGGCCTAATAAATCGGATTATGCTTGGACATTCCCTTCTCGCTGGTTTGATATGCAGAACGACTCTTCTGTGTTGATAGGTGAAGAGTTTTGGGATATGATAGGCGGCTCAGGTGCTTATAAGGATTTTATAGTAGAAATAAATAAAATTGGTGGAGAATATAAGGATCGCATATATAGGGAGTTTTTAGGGATCGAACCTCCGCAGCATAATAAATCAGGAGCTTTGAGATGATGAAAAGCAGATTTACATGCATTGATTTGTTTGCAGGGATTGGGGGGTTTAGAATTGCAGCTGAAAAATGTGGCGGTAAATGTATTGGATATAGTGAAATTAATGCAGATGCCATAAATACTTATGAGAAAAATTATCCTAGCAGTATTGATACTAATTTTGGGGATATAACAAAATTAACAACGTTGCCAACTCATGATTTTATGACAGGAGGAGTTCCTTGTCAGAGTTGGTCGATTGCTGGCAAGAATCTTGGATTTGAAGATGATCGGGGGCAGTTGTGGAATGATGCGATATATTTGTTAAATAAGAGTCGACCATCGGCATTTATGTTTGAGAATGTTAAGGGGCTGTGTGATCCACGAAATAAATCTGCATTGAATTATATCATGCAACGTATAAAAGACGCTGGATATTATGCTCAATATTATGTCATAAATTCTTACGATTATGGTGTCCCTCAGAGTAGAGTAAGAATTTATATTATTGGTTTTAAAAACAAATGTTTTTTTGAAAACTTTAAATTGCCCAAACCAAAAAAAGAAAAAATCAGGCTAAAGGATGTTATAGAAGATACCGTAGTTTCTTGTGGAGAGGATATTAATGTATTTGCGGAAGTAGTCAAAAGAGGTGCGACTAGTCTTTCTGCTAATAATAATGGGTATAATGATTATTTTTTATTTAATGATCTTCGTAATGGCCCAACAACAATACACTCATGGGATATAATCAACACAACGGAAAAACAAAAACGAATTTGTTTATTGCTTCTTAAAAATAGGAGAAAAGAATTGTATGGTAAATTGGATGGGAATCCTCTTTCTCTAAGACATTTACAAGATTTAGATTCTTCTATTTCTCAAGCAGATATTGATGAGTTGTGCGACCTGGGGATTTTTAAGTCGGAGATATATAAATATCAACTAGTGCGATCTCCGCACGAGTTAGAATTGAATGATGATGAACTTTGTGTTTTGAGTTTTTTTGATAATGGAGAGATGATTCCAGATAATCTTAAAACAAATAAGGAATTCAGAAAAAGAAAGCTTAATCTCCAAATTTTGCTTTCGAGTTTGCTAAATAAAGGGATTTTAAAATCCATTGAGGAGCGATACGATTTTCGTTACACAAAGATAAGTACAGGGCTTTTTGGCGTAAATAGAATTTTTCTTCCTTCATCAAATATATTTCCCACACTTGTCGCAAGTGATTCAAATGATTTTGTGACGCCAATTCAAATAAAAGCATCTTCGATTTCATCATATAGGACTTCCTTTTTTAAAAATGTTTATGAGGCTAAAAATTATCGGAAAATAACAAAAGTTGAAGCATGTAGAATCCAAGGCTTTCCAGATGACTTTATTTTGCCTCCTACGCGCACAAGGTGGATGAAGCTTGTTGGGAACAGTGTGTCTGTGCCTGTTGTGCAGACTCTTGTTCAAGCTATTTGTGATACAGGAGTATTTCGCAATTCTGTAGGAGTTGATTTGCATAAGGATACTCCAAATGTAAATGAGTATTCGTCTATGACCCAAATGCTTTTGGCGATAGAGCGCAAGAAAGCGAAGATGTCGGCGAAGGAAAAGGTTTCGGGTTTAAAGGGGAAAACATATTCCAAGGCGGCAAAACCGAAGAAAGGCGGTGTCGCTAAAAATCAAAAGGCAAAGAAGATTGTTAAGAAGTGATTTATGTCGCATAGCGAATATAAGCCTTTACGCATTGAGGATTTACCTCGGGATTTACAGCCGAGGGAAATTCTTAAGCGTGTAGGCTCGCGGCATTCATCAGATGATACATTGCTGTCGATTATTCTTCGCGTGGGAGTGCCTGGGGCAAATGTTGTGGAAACATCGCGGCGGCTTCTTGCGGCGTTTGGCTCGTTAGATCGATTGGCAAATGCAACATACGAAGAGATTGTTGCGAAAAGGATTCCAGGAATTGGTGAGACAAAGGCATTGCAGATTGTCTCGGCGATTGAATTCGGGCGGCGATGCTCCTACACTGAATTGACGAAATCCAAACAATGCAATGAGAAGTATATTCAGTCATCCGAAGATGTTTACAATATCTTGATGCCGTTGATGTACGGCAGTCGACAAGAACTGTTCTATGTGGTCTTGCTTGGTCCTCGCAATAAGGTAATCGGTGTGCCGAGAGAGATTGCTAAAGGACAGCGCGATGAAGTCGCCTTGCAACCAAATTTGGTTTTTGAATTGGCTTTGAAAGAAGGCGCTAAATCTATCATAGTGGCGCATAACCATCCGTCTGGCGATCCAATTCCGTCAGATGGCGATGTGGAGATGACGAGAAAACTTATCGAGGCGGGGCAACTTTTAAATATTCCGATTTTAGATCATCTGATTATTGGAATGCCATCAGTAGATCATTCGGGGTTCTTCAGCATGGCAGCTTCTGGCCTTGTGAATTTTGATAATTAGTAAGTTATGAACGCCTTTACATGTACTGGATCGTATGCGATTATGATTCTTTACGGAATCAAGCAGACGGAGAATCGCAATATGCTGCCAGAGCCGAGGGAAGGGCTCGCGGCGATTTCGTGTTCGAAGTCGTTTTGCAAGGAGCAATATGGGATGTTTATGGCGATGGCTGCGCACGAGCTTTCGGATGAGGATTTTGAGAAGCTTCCTTCCTGGCGCGAGGTTAAGGATTGGCCGGGCAAGATTATCGCAGTTTGTGACTACAAGGCGCGGGATGGTCTAAATCTAGTATTGGAGGATGGCGTCTATAAGTCCAAGCCATCGCCAAAGCAGAAATGGGATGAAGGTTATCGGTTCTGGTGGGATCTCTCGAATGTAAGACGCCTCCCCGAACCCATCCCATGCCGCGGCAATGTCGGTATGTGGCAGCTATCAGACTCTCTCGCGGCAAAAGTTGAGGCGGCGGTTCGAGACCGAGGCGTACACGCCTCGGCGCAGGACGGAAGGGCGGGGAGTGGCTATGCGCAGGAGGGGGATGTTGTTAGCTGTGATTAGAAAGGACAAGAAGGACAGGAAGGATTAAAAGGACAGGGGCTCGGCGCAGGAGTGCCGAGAGCAGGACGGGAGTGAGGAGGTGAAAGGCGGGGCGCAAATATCTTCAAGAAATGGTATAATTCAAGGCGATAAAGAGTTTTATGACTTTGTTGTAAATGTTTATCGTGAGTTAATGAATGAAGAAATTGATGTAAACCATCGCAGTAAATGTATATGAAAAAAGTGTTATTTGTTGTTTTGTTGGTCGCCTCTGCATTCCCTGGTGTTCCGTCGGCGGGTGCGTTGGCGGCGGGCCTTGTTTTCGCACTTGTGACTGGCGGAGTGTACCCCACCTTTTCAAAGAAGGCTTCTCGCGTCCTTTTGCAGGCGGCGGTTGTCGGAATCGGATTTGGCATGAACTTCAATTCTGCAATCCGTTCCGGCGGCGCCGGGATGGCGATGACTATAGTATCGGTAGTTTTTGTTATGTTCGTCGGATGGGCGCTTGGGCGGATGATGCGTGTTGACGGTAAGGTTTCGTATCTTGTTTCGGCGGGCACTGCTATTTGCGGCGGCAGCGCCATCGCCGCGGTCGCTCCAGTGGTAAAGGCGGATGATTCGCAGATTTCGGTTTCATTGGGGACGATTTTTACCTTGAATGCGATTGCGCTTTTTATCTTTCCTCCTATTGGGCGCATCATCGGGCTTACTGAAATACAGTTTGGCGAATGGGCGGCGATCGCCATTCATGATACGTCATCGGTCGTCGGGGCGGGCGCGGCGTACGGCGCCGAAGCCTTGCAGACCGCTACACTGATCAAATGCACGCGGGCGCTATGGATATTGCCGCTTGCTTTTGCGACTACATTGATTATGCGCGAGAAGGGAGCGAAGGTTTCGGTTCCCTGGTTTATCGTCTTTTTTGTGCTAGCGATGCTCATTAATACCTTTATGCCGCAATGCGAAGCCTGGACGGCTTGCACCAAGGTCGTGGTCGCGCTTTCAAAGCAGGCCATGTGCGTTACGCTTTTTCTTATTGGCTCAACGCTTTCTCTTTCTTCGCTGCGGCGAGTTGGAGCGCGTCCGCTGCTGCAGGGCGTTGCGCTTTGGGTGCTGACTGCGGTGGCATCGCTTATGATAGTGATGTGGTGAATGGCGGGATGGCGGGGGTGTATTTGCGTGATAGGAGGGAATTTGGTAAAATATTCGATAATTAAGATGGGATAGTCTTTATTGTAGAAAGGTAGTGAAATAATGAGCAATTTTTATACCGATAATGCTGATATCGAGAAGACTCTTGATGCAGTTGATCTTAGTGAAGTAGCTGAACTTTGCGAAGAAGGTTTTCGTTTCGCGAAGGAGTATGATTTCGCGCCTAAGTCTTCTGAGGAGGCGATCGATAACTATAAGCGTGCGCTTTCGGTTTGCGGCGATATTATTGGTAATCGTATAGCTCCTACCGCTGAAGAGACTGATAGAGTAGGTAATATTCTCAATGAAGATGGTACGGTAACGTATGCTCCTGGTATTAAGCTCGCCGTTGAGCTTCTCGGTCGCTCTGGGCTTTCGGGTTGCACGATCCCATATTACTTGGGCGGTCTTAATATGCCTTGCACGATTCTTACCGCGTGTAATGATATCGTTTCGCGTGGTGATGCAGCTCTCATGAATATTTTTGGTCTTCAGGGTATTGCTGAGACGATTAATTCGTTCGCTTCTGAAGAAATTAAGAAGGATTATGTTCCGAAACTTTGTGACGGTACGTGGACTGGCGCGATGGTTCTTACTGAGCCTGACGCTGGTAGTGACTTGCAGAGCGTTAAGACGACAGCGTGGCAAGATGAGAATGGTAATTGGTTCGTTAATGGCGTTAAGCGCTTTATTACCAATGGTTGCGGCGATGTTCTTTTAGTTCTCGCTCGTACTGAGCCTGAATTCTCCGATGGTCGTGGTCTTAGCTGCCTTTTAGTTGAGAAGTGCCCTGAGATTAAGGTTCGTCGTCTTGAGCATAAGCTCGGTATTAATGGCTCGCCTACTTGCGAAATGGTCTTTAATAACGCTCCCGCTAAGCTTATTGGTCAGCGTAAGCGCGGTCTTATTACTTACGTTATGGCGCTTATGAATGGCGCGCGCGTTGGTATTTCGGCTCAGGGTACGGGTATCGGCGAGGCGAGCTATCGCGCTGCGCGTGATTATGCCGCGGCTCGTAAGCAGTTTGGCGTTACGATTGATACGTTCCCCGCGCTTCGTGAGCTTTTAAGCGATATGTCTGTTGAGCTCCAAGCTTCGCGTATTCTCGCTTACTATTCTTCTAAGTCCGTTGACCTCGAGTTTGGTCTTACTAAAAAGTTTGAGGCTCTTAAGGGTACGCCTGAGTCTCAGGATGTTCGTAAGCGTATGAAGCTTTACGCGGCATTTAATAAGATGCTTACGCCTATGGCTAAGTATTATGCTTCTGAAATGTCGATGCGCGCTTCGAACGGCGCTGTCGCGGTTCTCGGCGGTTCGGGCTACATGAAGGATTATCCTGTTGAGCGTTATTTGCGCGATGCGCGCATTACGACGATTTATGAGGGTACGTCTCAGCTTCAGGTTGTCGCCGCTATAGCTGGCGTAATGGCGGGTCTTTATAAGGATGTAGTTGCTGATATTATTAAGGATATCGAACTTAACGATACTCTTAAGGCTAAGCTTGAGAAGGTCTATGAGCTTTCAGCTGAGCTTGACAGCGCGGTTGAATACGTTAAGGCTCACCCCGATTCTAAGATGTATCACGATCTTCACGCGCGTCAGTTAGTTGACGCGGCGATTGGCGTTATTATCGGCGCGCTTCTTATTCGTTTCGCGGCGAAGTTCGCTGAGAAGGAAGTCGTTCTCGATTATTGGCTCGCGGCTAAGTATCCGAGCCTTTATGCTGAGCTCGCTAAGGCTAAGAGCGGTTATACGGCGTCGGTCGTTGACTTTGAGGCGCTCGCGCCTGCGGTAGTTTTAGCTGACTAAGAGGTTGTTGTAGTGATGAGAATGTAGGCCTTAGGGGTTGAAATTTGAATCATAATATGAGAAAATATCAAATATAACTATGTGCTAGGAATAGGTTCTAGCTTAGTAGTTAGGAAAATATAGAGGAATTATTATATGAAGAAATTGTGTTTTATCGCGCTCGCTTTATCGTTAACTGGCGCTGCTGTCGCGAATACGACTGATAAAGCTGTTAAAGAGACGCCTGATAGCGTTACGCCTTTCTCGTTTGGCATCGCTTCTCCCATTCAGTTACCTGGCTCGGGTTGGGATGTTTATGGCCTTGGCTTGAATATCTTCTACGGTCAGCATTCTGATCTTTACGGTATTGATTGTGGTCTCGTAACTGTTAATACTGATAATGGCGGCGGTATTTATGCTTTAGGCGGCGTTAGCTATGTTGGCGGGGATTTTGGCGGAATTCAGCTCGCTGGCGTAGGCAATGCTGTTATGGGCCGCGCGAATGCTCTTCAGTTAAGCGGAATTCTCAACTATACTAAGAGTGGCTTTATTGGCGGTCAGATGGGTTCGTTTAACTATGTTGATTCTCTCGTTGGTCTTCAGCTTGGTGGATTTAACTGGGTTAATGTTGATGCGTATGGTCTTCAGCTCGCGGGTCTCGCTAATACGGTTTTAGGCGGCGCGAATGGTTTTCAGGCTTCTGGGCTTCTTAACTACAACCGCGGCGAATTTATCGGCGCTCAGCTTTCGTCAGTTAATATCAATGGTTCGATAATCGGCTTCCAGGCTGGTGCTTATAACTATAATATGGCTGATTGTAAGGGTTTTCAGGTTGGTGTAGCGAATGCTAATACTCATGATTATCGCGGTTGGTCGATCGGTGGTGTAAACTATACTTCGCGTTTTCGCGGTCTTCAGATCGGTTTTTGCAATATTATCGCCGATACAGGTCGCGCAGTTCAGATTGGTGCGTTTAACGCCGCTACGAATTTCACTGGTGTTCAGCTCGGATTGCTCAATATCATAGAGCACGGGCCCCTTCCAATTATGGTTGTAATGAACGCTCAGTTCTAATTTGTTAAATATTTAAGGGAATTACCTATGTCAGATTGTTGTATTTTCGCAGGTCAGGGCGCGCAGGTTCCAGGGATGGGGCGCGATTTCGCTGAGGCTGACGCCGAGACGATGAAGCTTTTTGATACGGCGAACTCTGTTCTTGGTTTTGATCTTAAAAAGATTTGTTTTGAAGGTCCTGCTGAAGAGTTGACTAAGTCTAATATTTGTCAGCCTGCGATTTTCGTTACTTCTTACGCGGCGTATCTCGCGCTTCAGAAGAAGAAGCCTGTTTCGTTCGCTTGTGCAGCTGGCCTTTCGCTCGGCGAGTGGGGCGCTCTTTGTGCGGCGGGCGTACTTGACTTCGATTCGACGCTTAAGGTTCTTGAGGCTCGTGGTCGCTTTATGCAGGAGGCTTGTGAAGTAGAGCCTTCGGGTATGATCGCGATTGTTGGCGCTTCGGCTGAACAGCTCGCGGCGCTTTGTGAGAAGACGGGTTGTACGGTCGCTAATATTAATTCTTCGGCTCAGCAGGTTCTTTCGGGCTCGAAGGATGCTATCGCCTCGGCAGCTACGGTAGCTAAGGAGCTCGGTATTAAGCGCGCGCTCCCGCTCGCTACTGCTGGCGCGTTCCATTCGCGCTTTATGGCGCCTGCACGCGAGAAGCTCGCTCCTGTTCTTGAGGGTATCGAGTTTAAGGTTCCTAAGTTCCCTGTTCTTTCGAATATTACCGGTAAGCCTCACTCATCTGATCCTGGCGAAATTCGCGCTATGATGCTTGAGCAGGTTACGGGTACTACTAACTGGGCGGCTGACGTCGAGATGGCGAAGTCTCTCGGTTGTGATCGCTTTGTAGAGTTTGGTCCAGGTAAGGTTCTCTCGGGTCTTATCAAGAAGATTGATCCTGCTTTGACTACTCTTAATGTTGGCGATATGGCGTCTTTAGACGCTACGGTCGCGGCGCTTTAAGATATAATTTAAAAGGTAATAAAAAGTAAAAGGAGAAAAAAAATGACAGCTGGTCCTTGGCAAATTTTAATTTGTATCGTAATTGTTTTAGTGCTTTTTGGTGGTAAGAAAATCCCTGAGCTCGCTCGTTCACTCGGTAAGGCGAAGAGCGAATTTAAGAAGGG
Source organism: Kiritimatiellia bacterium (assembly GCA_017631385.1). Taxonomy (GTDB): domain Bacteria; phylum Verrucomicrobiota; class Kiritimatiellia; order RFP12; family UBA1067; genus UBA1067. The sequence continues at coordinate 12,759 of JAGBTH010000058.1, read as the reverse complement.
TCTTAGTGAAGGCGCTAAGGAGGATGACGAAGTTCCTTCTGAGGAGCCTAAGAAGTTAGAAAAAGAAGCTTAATTTAAGAGGTAAAGTCGCTTGACGCCTTTAGTTCGCGAGCGTCTTAAAACTCTTCCAGATCGCCCTGGCTGTTATCTCATGCGAGATCGTCAGGGCGTGATTATTTATGTAGGTAAGGCTAAAAATCTAAAAAACCGCGTTCGTAGTTATTTTAGACCTGGGGCTAAGCACGCGCCTAAAGTGCGCTCGATGGTTGATACGGTTTGGGATTTTGAGTTTATGACTGTCAGAAATGAGGCGGAGTCTTTACTTACAGAGGCGTCATTAATTAAGAAGTATAAACCTCATTTTAATATTTTAATGCGCGATGATAAGCGCTATCTCGCGCTTAAGGCTGATAGAGATGCTACCTACCCGCGTTTTACTTGCGTTAGAATAATAAGGGATGATGGGGCGAAGTATTTTGGACCATTCCCTTCGAGCCCAGTTGTTAGAACAGCTAAGGACTTTGTTGAAAAGCGCTATGGGATTCGTTCATGTAAGGCGATTGAGCCGGATGAATCGACTCATGAGCATTGTATGGCTGATGTTATTCGCACATGCTCGGCGCCATGTCTTAAACGGATTTCGCGCGAAAAATATTTGGAGAATTTCGATGAGGCGTGTGAATTTTTAGATGGTAAGCGCCCTGAGGTTTTAGAGGAATTAAAAGAGAAAATGGCTGAGGCGGCCGCTAAGAAGGATTTTGAGAGCGCGGCGAAAATTCGAGATACGTTTTTTGCATTAAAAGAAATGACTAAGGCGCATTTTGTTCGTAAGTCGCCGCAAATGCGCCGTGAAGATGCTATTAAGGGGATTGAGGAGTTAGCGGAGGTAATTGGGCTAAAAAAACCGCCGCGAACTATTGAATGTGTAGATATTTCTAATCTCTTTGGGACGTTTAATGTAGCATCGTTAGTTGTCGCGAGAGATGGGCTACCTGATAAACGTTATTATCGTCATTTTAGAATAAAGAGCTTTGAAGGGGCGGATGATCCTCGCGCTATGGCTGAAGTCGCATATCGCCGATATGGGCCTGATTCAACGATTTTGGCTACTTCGCCGCGTGCTGATTTGTATATTTGTGATGGTGGTATAACTCAGCTTCGTGCAGCTCGCGCGGTTTTCGCAGATTTAGGGATAACTGATATTCCTACAATAGGTCTAGCGGAGTCTCAAGAGACGATTGTATTGGATGATGGCAGAGAGGATATTAATCTTGAGCGTGATAGTCAGGCTCTTATGGTTATAACGCGTCTTCGTGATGAGGCGCATAGATTCGCTATAACATATCATAAGTCATTACGTGATAAGGCTATACGAGAGTCGGTGTTAGATGAAGTCGCTGGGATAGGCGAGGCTAAAAAGATGAAGCTACTTAAGAAATTTAAATCGGTTTATGGTATTGCGCGAGCTGACGTAGGCGAAATAGCTGCAATCGCGGGCGTTAATGAGACTATAGCTCAAGAAGTTTTAAAGGTCGCTTCTCGCGGAACGAGAAAAGGGGACTAATAATGAAATCTCAGGATATTATACTTTCAACACGAGTAGCTCATGTTAGGGAACTAAAATCAGAAATTGAGCGTCTAAAGGCTGAAAATGTAGAATTGCGCAATGAAAATGCTCAATTAAAGGAGCATTTCGCGATGGCCTTATTAGCAGCGGAGGACTTAAAGAATCTTCCTGATGAGGGGCGATTTATTATTGTTGATGGATGGAATGCGATTTTGGGCGCTAAGAAGGATGCGCTAAACCCTAAAGAGCTTATATGTCTATATAAAAAGCATCTCGAAAGTAATCCAAATGATTTTGTATGGATAGTTTTTGACGGGCATACTGAAAATTCGAGAACTGAAGATAGGCTTAGGGTTTCGTATACTGGTGGTGAAGGTTTACATAGAGCAGATAGATTTATATGCGACTTCTTAAGAATGGCTAAATTTTCGGGCGATTTATCGAAGGTTGAAGTTAAAACTCACGATAAAGATTTCATAAAAGATATAAAGCGTCTTTTGGGAAGCGCGAAAAAGTGATATAATTTACCAAATGTCAAAATTTACAAAAGTATCTAAGCGAGGTCGTAAATTCCTTTTCGCAGGCAAGGGAATGTCTGTTAGGACTGGGCGATTCTTGGGCGAATCAATGCTCGTAGGAGCAGTGACTGGTCTAGCTGTAGTTGCATTTAAGTATATGATTGATTTTGCTCATCATTATTTCGCGCAGTTAGAGGATAAGCGCGAGATGGTATGGGATAATCCTGCGCGATGGGCGCTACTATTTTTACCTGCAACGGGTGCTCTTTTAGGCTATCTTTTAATAAAGCGCTTTTCGAAACTTGAACACGCCAGAGGTACTGACAGCGCCATTCAGGCATTTCATAAGCATGACGGGTATATTACGAGCAATGTTATTCCCGTAAAGCCTGTCGCTTCTGTTTTAACGGTTGGCTCTGGCGGCAGTGCCGGTTATGAAGGCCCTGTTACGCTTTTGGGCGCGGCTTGTGGAAGCGCTGTAGCAAGAATTTTAAAGATAGCGCCACGCGGCAGGCGAATTCTTATGGCCTCTGGTCTTGCCGCGGGTATTGCCGCGCTTTTTCAAGCTCCATTAGCGGGGGCAATTTTTGGATTTGAGATATTTTATTCGTCTAGTGATATTGAAGATGAGACGGTATTGCCGTGCTTTGTCGCGTCGGCGGTCAGTTACGCTATTTATGCTTGTCTCATAGGTCAGAGCGCTTGGGAGCCGCTTTTTATTTTAGATAATCAATACGCCTTTTCTAACGGGCTGCGTTTATTGCCTTATTTTGCACTCGCTGTCATCGTTGCTTTTGGAGTTAGGTTTTATATTAGCTTTTTTGGTTTTATAGAGAAGTTTTTTCAAAAACTTAAGGTTTTCGGGTGGACGAAGGTGATAATCGGAGGTCTTTTAACGGGTGTAATAGGATTTTTCTATCCAGATATTCTTTCAACGAGCTATTCCGTAATAACGGCTACATTTTCGGGTTCGAATGAGGTTTCGTTAGAAGGTTTAGGATCATTTACGGCGTATGGGCTTTTAATTCTTTTTGTGTTGAAGGTCGTGGCGACATCCTTTACTGTCGGTTCGGGCGGCTCAGGAGGGCTTTTCGCACCGGCTCTAGTTTGCGGCGCGGCGCTTGGAGCGGCTGTAGGTATGATATTTAAGTCTCTTTTACCTGATGCTATCGGCATTAATCCTCAGGCGTTCGCGTTAGTTGGTATGGCTGGGTTTATGGCGAGCGCTCTTAGAATTCCACTTACATCTATAGTTATGGTCGCTGAGATGTCGGGTAATCATCGACTTTTAGTGCCGGCTATGTGGGTTTGTTGTATTAGTTTCTGGTTAAATAGCGGTTGGACCTTGTATCGCAGTCAGGTTCATGCCCAAGAATCATCTCCAGTTCATTTAATGTGACTTTTATTCACTATTAGAGATGAATTAGTGATATAATATACGTATATTTTTACTTAATTGGTTTAAGGAGGAAAAAATGTCAGCGTTGGATAAGATTGCATCAAACCAGGATCAGTATTCATGTAAAGTGGATACCTTGGGGGAGTGCAAGATTGTTTCGCCAGTTCACCATCACGAATTTATTCGTGAGGGCGAGCGTATTTTCGTTTCAGAAGAAGAAGCGTATATGAAGGAGATGGAGAAGAAGTTGGGCCATCTACCTACTTTTGAGCGCGCTGGTCCCTTGCCGAAGATTTTTCATGACCCTAATTGGACTAGAGTTGGTATTGTAACTGCGGGCGGCTTATGCCCTGGCCTTAATAATGTTATTAAAGGTCTCGTTGAAATTCTTTCGTTCGATTATGGTGTAAAGAATATTTATGGTATTCGCTTTGGTTATGCGGGGCTTAATCCGACGTTTGGATATCAGCCTGTTATGCTTAACCCTGATACTGTAGATACGATTCACGAGTTAGGCGGTACGATTTTAGGCTCGAGCCGTGGTCAGCAGCCTACCGACATTATCGTTGATACATTAGTGAGAATGAATATTAACATTCTCTTCTGTGTTGGTGGTGATGGCTCTTTAAGATGTGCGCGCGAAGTAGCTGAGGAGTGCATGAAGCGCAATCTTAAGATTTCGGTTATTGGTATTCCTAAGACGATTGATAACGATCTTCAGTTTGTAGGTCGCTCGTTCGGGTTCGAGACGGCGGTAGCAGAGGCTGCGAATGTAATTCGCAATGCGCACGTTGAAGCTAAGGGTACTTCGGGCGGCATTGGCTTAGTTAAACTTATGGGTCGCGACTCTGGCTTTATCGCCGCGTATGCTTCGACCGCGAATCCTGTAGTAAACTTCTGCCTCGTTCCTGAAATGGCGTTTGAGCTTGAGGGCGAAAGAGGACTTTTAACTGCGCTTGAAAATCGCTTTGCCGCGGGTAAGACTCACGCAGTAATAGTTGTCGCTGAAGGCGCAGGTCAAGATCTTATCGTTGGCGAGCCTGAACGCCGCGATGCTAGTGGGAATATCCTGAAGAAGGATATTGGAGAATTCTTAAAGCAGAAGATTTCGGCTCATTTTAAGGAGAAGGGTGTAGTAAGCTCGGTTAAGTATTTTGATCCTAGCTATACGATTCGCTCTGTTCCTGCGCGCGGTACTGACGCGATCCGTTGCTATATGTTGGCGCGTAATGCCGTTCATGCGGCGATGGCTGGTCGTACTAACTGCGTCGTCGGTAATCTCGGCGAGAGCTATGCGCTCGTGCCGATTAAGCTCGCGACGATTGAACGCCAAAAGATTTCTCTTAAGAGCGATTTGTGGCGCAGTGTTATGGACGCGACTGGTCAGGAATTCTATTTCTCGCCTGCCGAGAGACAGTCTAAGGTTCCTGTTTATATGGCGCCTTAAAGAGGCAACAAAGCGAAATTATTTTCGCGCATTAAGTGAGCGCTCAACGTCGGGAACCGCAGCGATGAGCGCTTTAGTGTATTCGCTTTTAGGCTTTGTAAAAACTTCTTCACTTTTCCCCTCGTCGACGAATAGCCCTTTATGCATAACATATACGCGGTCGCATATATTCTTTACAACTGCTAGATCGTGAGCTATGATGAGTATAGAGAGATTTTGACTATCCCTTAGCTCTCTTAAGAGATTTAGTACTTTCGCTTGGACTGAGACATCAAGAGCAGATACGGGTTCGTCGGCTATTAAAACATCGGGGTTAAAAGCTAGGGCTCTCGCTATCGATACGCGCTGGCATTGCCCACCTGACATTTCGCGAGGATATTGGTTAAGAACCGCGTCGCTTAAACCGACATAGGATAATAATCTCGTTATACGCTCTTCTATCGGCTCTGATGATCGCTCAACGCCTTTACCGTGGCGAATGACTTCATTAAGTGTAGCGCGAATCGTCATGCGCGGATTAAGCGAGCCTACCGCATCTTGAAACACCATCTGGATGGATTTAGCTGATACGGTAATCTCGCCTGCACTTTTTTTCTCAATACCAACTAACGTTTTAGCGATAGTGGACTTACCGCTACCTGATTGGCCGACTATGCCGACGATTTCGCCTTTATTCAGATTAAACGAAACGCCTTTTACGGCTTTGAACTTGCCGTAATTAACATGAAGATCGGTAACGGTAAGAAGGCTCATCTTACGCTTTAAAGAGCGCGCGCTTACACTTCTCGAGCGTATTCAATCTCGTTTTAAGAGATTTTAAAGCCTCAGCTAAACGAGATTTGTAAAGAGCGATATTGATGCCAGATGTAGTACCTTCATGAGTTTTAGCGGCAACAGCAGTATCGGGGTCTTCATCGCCTAAGCGCTCAAGATGATCACGAACATCATGGTACGCGTCGCGCCAAGGAGTACCTTCGGCGACTTTTCTTAGCGCTACGTCTGTAGCGAAAACGCCAGGCGTAAATGCCGCGCGGCAAATGTCTTTATCAACGGTCGTCCCCGCGACAACCTTAGCGAGAATTCTAAGAGTTGTGCGCGTTATATCAAGACCCTTCATATAAAGCCACTTGCAATCCTGAAGATCGCGGTTGTAACCACCAGGCATCGCGTGCAAGAGCGAAAGCGACGCTGTTTGCAGACCGAGAACTTGAGCCGCTTTAGAGCGTACTAATTCAAGTACGTCGGGATTAAATTTCTGGGGCATGATTGAGCTACCTGTGCAATATTCGCGGGGAAGCTTAAAGTATGCGAATTCGGGCATGGAGAAGATAATCATATCTTCGGCGAGGCGCGAAAGAACAGCCATAAGTTGAGCTAAAGCCGAAAGTAGAGCAGCTTCGCATTCGCCGCGCGCCATTGAAGCGCCGAATACATTGTGGATCGTGCGCGAGAAGCCTAAGAGCTTAGTCGTGCGGCTTCTATCGAGCGGCAGCGGAACGCCATATCCCGCGGCAGAGCCGAGAGGATTAAGGTCAGCGAGGCGATAAGCGGCTTCAAGATTTTCAATCTGATCAGCGATCATTTCGGCATGTCCAGTCGCCCACATTTCGACTGATGAGGGCATAGCTGGTTGGAGATGAGTGCGACCTACTAAGGGCGTACGGCCATATTTAGCGCCGAATTTAACGAGGGATTGGGCAAGAGAGAGAGTTTCTTCTTCAGTGCGAAGAATAGCGTCTTTCATGTGAAGACGAACGTCTACGGCTACCTGGTCGTTGCGGGAGCGACCAGTATGAATCTTTTTACCGAGGTCGCCAAGGCGTTCGGTTAAGAGGCGCTCGACAGCCATGTGGACGTCTTGGTCGTCGACTAAAATTGTAAATTCACCTTTTTCAATCTCTTTTACAATTTCGCCTAGAGCTGTGCGGACTTTTTTAGCTTCTGCCTTAGTTACGACAGGAGTTTTTAGTTTCATTTCTGAAAGCATAGTTACGTGGGCTGCCGTTCCCATGCAGTCCCATACGGCGAGATTTAAATCAAGAACAGGATCATCGCCGACAGTATAAGCTAAGATATCAGGATCGACCGTATTGTCGGTTATTGTCTTTTTAGTTTTGGCGTTCTTCATTTATTAACTCCTTGTTCATATTTGCGGGCTTCTTCTAACGCTATATTAAGTTTTACGTCAGCAGCATCTAGCATGTTGATTAGCTCATTCTTATCTTTTTTAGCGCGTCCTAGTTCAAAAAGAAAATCAGAATACGCTTTCGCGGCATCGGACAGTTCTTTACTGCGCCCTCCACCGTAGGCTATTAGAAGAGGAGCCTTTTTGTAGGCGATAAGTCTAACGGTAGGATCCTCATTCATTATGTCTATAGCTTGGCGGAATGTACAAGTATGGAACTTTTTAGCGAAAGGAAAGTTAAAAAGCGGCGAATGTAGATAGAGGCGAGAGGCGAAGCGTAAGACATCTGACTGCCTAGAGACTCCAGGCTGAAGAACGCTTCGCATAAGCTTTATTATTTCTTCATCGCTAGATTCAACTTCTTCGCCTTTAGTCCAGCGCTCTATCTCCTCGTATTTATTATCGATTCGCTTTTTAGGATCTAAATCACGAAGAATCGTCATAGCGTCAGATTCTGAGATTTCGCGTTTTTCAATCGCTAAAAAGAAGGCGCGTATAATTTCTAGCCTGAGCTTAGATAGGTCGGAGTACTCGGGCGAAGGTAAGTAAATGCGCGTGTAAAATGTCTCGTCGGTGCGCTTATAGGCGCGCGAGATAACGCTCGTATCGTTAGTCTTGCCGTCCCCGATAATAACCATTATCCCAGCTGAAGTAAAGCGCTTAGGCGCATTCGTTGTCGAAGAATAAAGGTTATCACAAATTTTAGAGGTAAATCGCGCAACTGGAGCTTGAAACTCGTTTCGCATATCGGCTGGGCAGTTGGCATAAACCTGAACTAATCCGCTCGATCTAGTCATCGGCGGAGTACGCATACGCTCAATAAGTTCGGCCCTAGAGAGTGTTGCAGCTAATATGGCGCAAAGAAGTGTCATTTTTTATATTATATAGTATTATACTTAATCTTACGGTCATTTTCAATATCAATAGACTTTAAGACAAACAAAAAAGACCGCTCAGCGCGGCCTTTCTATTGGTGGAGATAAGGGGAGTCGAACCCCTGGCCTCTTCAATGCCATTGAAGCGCTCTACCAACTGAGCTATATCCCCGTAGTGGTGAAAACGCGTATAATTATCTCATATTAGCCGAATAAAGTCAATGGGGTATTTTATTTATTTTCGTTTTTCGAGGATATTTGCAAAATTTTATCATTTAATCCTAATATTTAACCCTTTATCGTTCTGAAGAGTAGTTTTTATCTTTAATTCTAGTGGTACGCTCTCCCAGCCAGTTTCATTAAAAGTTGTAACTTTTATTATGTAGTTTGTGTTTCTTTCAAGATTAAGAAATGTCGCGCTTTCTTTCGTCGTGCGTATGGGGGCTTGGACTAAGTTGAGCTGTTCGCGTTTTGGTGAATAATTTTTAATAAATCTGAGATTGTCTATTATTATACGATGATTAGTCTTATTGCCAGTAGCATTTAGAATAATAGGCGTATTTTTAGGGAAATCATGAAGATTTATGATTTCGCGCTTAAATTCTTTTTCTAACGTGATAGTTGTAAAACTGTTAGTAGCGCCAGGGGCTTCTTCATATCCGATAGTCATTTCACTGCTGTCTTCGGAGGTGTCGTTAAAATATTTTCGTAATGTTATATCGAGGTATATTGAATTTAAATTCTCAAATCCCTTGTGAACAAGAGCGCCTTTTACATTATATTTTGAGATTTGTATCTGACCATTTGATTTAGCGGGTCTATAAATAAGTAATGAGTTGGCGAAATCAGGATATGTTTCTGAAAAGTCCTCTATGAGATAGCTTTCATTTTTATCGTTAGAATATTCGTTAAATTCGTATGAGCTTAGAGTTTCAAAGCTTTCTTCTATCAATGAAGGTTTATAGATATAGACCATATTACCTAAAGTATCTGGAGGGTTTTGCCATTTTACGCTAATTCTCATCCCTCCGACATGGGTTGGTTCAAGATTTGTTGGTGCAGGAGAGATCGGAACGCCGTAAATAGTGACATCCAAAAGATAGACATTACCATAAGCGCCGTATTGAAGTAAAAATGCGAAAGATTGAACACGTAAATCTTTAGACCATGAACATGAAACTGTAGATTCAGCGGTGCCATTGGGGGTTATTTCGCGTAAGACGCGCTCGTCTTCAGAAATTTCGTTGTTAAATATGGGGATAACGTAGAGGAGTTTGCGATTGTCGTGATCGGTAGTGTGGCGAGCGCGAATTATTAGGGATGTTACTGCGAAGTCGAATATTGGCGATATTACAGCTGGGCTATCTTTGCGCGTAATGTAAAGCTCTTGTTTTGCAGCGCTAAATGCAGTATTAGGAGCATATACCCAGTCTGTTGAGTTAGTTAAGGTCGGTGTAAAATTAACTTTAAGTTCAACAGCGGCAGTTGTAGATGATAAAATGAAGCTTAAAAATACAATAGAGTAGTATAAAAATGCTTTCATAAGGTTACTTATGGTAGTATTATATCAGAACGCGGTATTGATTTCAAATGACGCTTGGTTGATCAGAATTATTTTTAAACCTTCACGAGCTCGAAGACAAATGGTGCGCACTTCTCGGTTTTGAACTCGTAGAGGAGGTGTTTTGGTGTGGATTTGACATGTAGTAAAATTATACGATTTATATAAAGAACTGAATAGTAAATATATATATACACACATAAAGCGACTGGAAGTAACTTTACTTATTTTCCCAATCCTATTCTACTTTTAAACCCATTTCTACTTTGCTTTTTTGCCCGAATATGCTATAGTATGTGGCAAAAGAATGGAGATAATATGATTGCACGATGGCAGACTCAAAGGTTAATGCATCTTCTATCTGTTCGAAGAGGTGTAAACTTAACTGGTGCGAGGCAGGTTGGTAAATCAACTTTAGCCAAGTTACTTCATCTACCTAATACTAGAGCCTGGACACTTGATGATGACTTAGCATTTAGTGCAGCAAAGAACGATCCTTCTAGTTTTGTCAAGCATAAGCAAGGTGAAACTCTAATAATTGATGAAATACAGAAAGTTCCAAGCTTACTTAATGCCATAAAAATTGTTCTTGATAATGATAATTCAAAAGGACAGTATCTGCTTACCGGAAGTGCGAATCTTCAGTTTGCGAAAACCGTTAAGGATTCTCTTGCTGGGAGACTAGGAGTTGTCAGATTACGTCCACTTACTTTAGGTGAAATAAATGGCAAAAAACCTTTGTTTTTAGAACGGGCGTTTATTAAAGATTTTCAATCGTCTTATGTATCTATGGATAAGCGGGATGTTATACACGAGGCGTTTTTAGGTGGGTATCCTGAGCCTCGTGAATTTGATACTGGAGATCGGTTGGACTGGTTTAAACGATATCTTAATGACTTGCTAAATAAAGATATTCGCGATATTACAGAAATTCGAAAAATTAATGTATTAAGTGATATTGCAGAATGGATTTTTGCACACACATCGCAATTCTTCTCAATAAATGAATTAGCCTGCAAAGCATCAATTTCAAAGGAAACGGTTCTAAATTATATTGAAGCTATCAAGGCGATGTATTTATATGATGAAATTCCCGCGTGGAGTAAAAGCGATTATTCAAAACTAGGTAAGCGTACTAAATATGTTGCTGCAGACTCTGGAATGGTCGCTAATATTCTTGGTTGGGTTGAAGAAAATGTGTATCTTGATGAATCTAAAAATGGAAAGCTAGTTGAGACATGGGTGTATAATCAACTTGCCGCAATAGTGGATTTAAGTAATGATTATAAAATTTCACACTATCGCGACAATAAAAAAAGAGAGATAGATTTTCTTATAGAACGTCAGGATGGTGCGATTCTTGGCGTTGAAGTAAAGTCTGGTACTGTTGGCAAGGATGATTTTAACCACCTTAAATGGTTTATGTCTAATCTAGCTAAAGGGGAATTTGTCGGAATTGTTCTTTATTCTGGCGAACGCTCGCTGCAGTTTGGAGAAAATCTTTATGCTGTTCCTTTAAGTGCCTTAGGAGCGTAAATTCTATAATATTTTTGTTTTTTATGTATGACTACGGCATTTTGTGGTCTTAAGGTGCAACCCAAGAGATAAAAGCGGTTGGCTAAATATGGTGAAAGCTGTTGGGGTTATAGGTGAAAGAAATGTCAGGTGCGGGTGAAAGAGTGTGAATGGTGCGGATGAAAGCACTTGAAATGACGTCTTTATGCGGAGAAATGACGTCATTTCATGATGAAAAGACGTCATTTCTGCTTAAAGAGACGTCTCTTCAAATACTTTCACCCTGACTACTTTATCGCCGAGTCTTCTTAGGGTGTTACTTTAGTGCGGAGTGCGTTTGATTTTCGTGGTTAAAAAATGCTTTCAACTTGACTATTGGAATATCCCCAGTTCTTAAGGTAGTATTTTGCTCTCAACCCTAATTTTATCGGGTGAGATGAGTCTTTTGTGATATAAAAAGTGGAAAAGTGCTTCCGCATTCCTTTTGCTTGCTGTGTGCTATGCTTGATTAAATGCGGCCACGGTTAGGGCAACTGTGCTTCTCTTTTGATATGGGCGTTTTACTTGTCCTTAACCCCCTCGCCAATCTTTAGATTAGGCGAGGGGGTAAGTCCTGCGTAAAACGCCTCATCTAAAAAGTATGCGCTCAGCTGCGGCCCAAACCGAGGCCGCGTTTAGCATTTTCGACAACGCTCGTCATCTCGTAAAGCCGCTCTTCACTCGCTCCCACGTTTAGTTTCGACTCCTCCCGTAACGAGCGTGACGATTCGCGTCGCCTAACTTCGTCGCGAAGCTTTGCGGCATTCGCCGCGCCGCTTTTCGCTCCTAGTTATGCTCGCGCCTCGTCACGCTCGTTACGAACCAGAGTCTTACTAAACGCTCAGCTCATTCATTGCGTCTTTCCTCAATGCCTCGCTCGTACGCTTCCGGGCGTAAGCGTGCGTTGTCCTCCCCGGAGCGTCTCTCGCTTCTCGCTGCAACGTCTAGCCTGTTTGGGCGGCTTTAAGAATATTCTTCCGAGGGGTATTCATATCGATTTGGCTTAGAAAAATGTGCCAAGAAAGAAAATATAAAAGCGAAGATGGGTTAAGCGGAGGTCTTCGAGTGAGACTCGCGAAGGATTGTAGCCGTAAGAGAGGCGTTGTACGCAACCAGTGACGTTGTTGTGGCCTCCTCTAAGTAAGCGTTCTAACTTGTCTTGCTAGTAAAGGCGTTACAACTCCGCAGCGAGTCGAGCCCGAGAAGAGCTCGGCCTCGCGGTCGCTCGGCTTGCTCGCGTCCCTATGGGTTGCGAGCCCGCTTACGCGGCGGATAAACCGTTAATCCATCGAAGCTCACTATCGCCCATATCAAAAGCTGAGCACGGTGCACCCGCTTGAGCGCGCTGCTCTAGCGACCTGCTTCGCAGGCTCGGCTTCGCCTCGGCAGATACCTACGGGTTCTCGCTTCGCTCGAAGGTTCCCTCCGAAAGCTTCGCTTTCTGCGGTGCATCTCAGCAACATTCGACGCGTTATGTAAAATCACGGAATGTTTTGTCGGTGAAAATAAAACTGGGGATATTCCGTACAAAATTACTGCTTGCATAATTTTACGAAATAGTGTATACTTCAAATAGACTGATGAAGGGGATGATTACAGATTGCTTGAAGAATTGCGTTTTAACCGCGTCTAACGACTGCGGATGCGATTCTT
>JAGBTH010000057.1 GCA_017631385.1 Kiritimatiellia bacterium | reverse complement strand
AGCCAAGCCCTGACATAAATGGATTTACTGGCGTTAAGACAATAGCGTTTACCAATGGTAGTTCTACAAATAGTAGAGTATCATATATTATAGATGGCATTCTTACGCCTTCTCAGAATTCTTTAACCCCATATACCTGGCCTAAGACACCTACTAAATTCGTTGTAGGTGGATCAGGTTATGATGACGGCTGGAACTTTGGGTTAAAAGCTGATATTTATGCCGTAAGATTTCATTACGGAATAACGCCTGTAGAGCAGCTTATGGCTAATCATTTATTGGATAAAAAAGTATATGGTTTTTAATAATAGTTAGGAGATAAAAATATGACTAAAATCAAACTCGGTATTATTCTTGAAGACGCGGCGAGGCTCGCCGGGCGCGACTCTACGTTCAATCCTATACCTTTAGGCTGGAAGGTTCTCGCGGCGATGTCGCTCAATGCGGGTATCCGCGATCTCGCAGCTGAGAAATTCCCGATGATGCAGCGCGTTGAATTTAGGCGCTACAGGCCTGATTGGCGGCAGGGCGTAGGTTATAGGGCCGGCAATGAAGTCTGGTACAAGACCGATTATTATCGCGCGAATAAGAGCACGGCGGCGAATCCTGACGGCAGCGAGGATTGGAAGAAGCTCGAAGACGGTGATGTCGCGGCGTTTATCGAATTCGCGCAGCCGTGGGAGAATACGATCATTGATCCGGGCGGGCTGGATTATACGGCGTTCGCTTATGTCACTGATCCGAGGTATAATCCCGCGGCGACGCCTATCAGCGGATGCGCGATGAGTTCGCTCGGTGTTCTTATTCCCGCGCCGGCGCCGAAGGGCGTATGGGTAAAGTTCGTTCCCGAATTCCCAACGGTATCATTTAGTGATTGGGCTGGTGGCACGGAATACGCGCCAGGCGATGTCGTTTATCTCGAGAGCGAAAAGGAAGTCTATCAGGCGCTTAAAGCTACTAGCGATAAGCCGTCGGCCGAAAGCGAATCCTGGCAGGCTGTTAGAATTAATCGGGAATTCCAGACGTACCTTACGCGCCTTGTCGCGGCTGATTTCTTGACCGAGGATCAGGGCAAGTACCAGACGCGCGCGGCGGCCGCGAGCGAGCTCGAGACGCTGCATGAGCGCTATATTCACGGGGTTGGATCGCGGCGCGCGAAGGTCGGGAGATTTGTGTGAGAGGGAGTGGGAAAAGTTGAAGTCGAGAGTCGAAGTCGAACAAAGGAATTTTAATCATCCATTGTTCAACTTCAACTTCAACTTCGACTAAATTCCCACTTCCCTCTTCCCACTTCCCTTTTCCCTCTTCCCTCTTCCCACAATAAAAGAAAGGCAATTTTATGACTAAAGAAGATATTACAAGAGCTGAGAAAATAATCGATACCTGGTTCTGGCAGATCGACGAGACGCGCACGTATGGTTATCGCGGCGCATTAAATACGATTACGCGCTTTTATGAATCGGCGCCGATGTCGGCCGACATTATGAAGTTAGTCCTGGACTATCTTAATTCCCAGGAGAAGATGACGAAAGTGTCGCTTAATAATAAGCTCGTCTCTCTCGATGGCGAGTGGAAGGCTGTCGCGGCGTTTTATCGTACTGCCCAGGGCCAGAATTGGGCGGGTACGGAGTCGTCGAAGGTCCGCGTCTACCAGATGATCGCTAAGATGGGCGATGAGGAAGGTGACGGGCCGTACACGGTCGAGGACGGCTGTAAGTATAAGGTTACTCATAAGTTCCACTGGAATACGGCTGAAGAGCCGACGCTACCTAAGAGCGCGTCGGGTGTTCAGTATACGCTCGGTGGGCTTACGCGGGATAAGGAGACCGGCTTATTTAGCTACGTTATCGAATGCCGCGAGACGGTTCAGCAGGATGTAGAATTTTACGATACTGCGATAACGAGCTTTGAGAAGCTCGAAGAAGCGCTACATTTAGGTGTCAAGGCTGATGAAGTCGAAACGACGGGCTTAAAGGCGAGCGCGGCGAATGGCGTTTTAGTTGAGCGTAGAGTCACTAAGAATCCTGATTGTACGAGCGATATTCAAAATCGGCGCACTACGGAGCAGGCGGTATCTAATGCCGTAGTCGTTAAGCGCAAATCGGTTCGCGGCGTTACGACTTCGATAACTGACCGCAACCAGGCGAATAATGGCGCAGCTGGAGAGCCGACTAAAATCGGTGAGACTTATCGCAGCGAATTAACTTCTGGCGGGTTATATAATAATACTCACGAGACTTTTAAGGCGGACGGTGATAATGACTTAGGTTCGAGAGACGATAATACGATATTTGAATCGGCGAACGAAACAAGTAAGGCGCAGGACGAGAAGCCTACGGATGCTATTACTCCAGCTGGTAGTGGTAAGTATCATTCGCGCACGGTTCGCGCCAACGACGAGGGCGGGTATGATGTAACGAATCGTACAACGACCGAGAAGGCTGTTACGGACGCTGTAGTCGTTAAGCGTAAATCCGTTCGCGGTATCACGACCTCGAAGACGCATCGCAATCAAGGCGTATCTGAGGCGACGCTAGATCCTACCGAGATCGGCGAGACGCGGCGCAGCGAGAAGACTCCTGGCGGATTATATAATAATACCATCGAGACTTTTAAGGCGGACGGGAATAATGATTTGGCGGAGCGTCAGGATAATACGATTTTCGAATCGGCTGAAGAGACGACTAAGGCGCAGGATAACAAGCCTACGGATGTTATTACTCCAGCTGGTAGTGGTAAGTATCATTCGCGCACGGTTCGCGCCAATGACGAGGGCGGGTATGATGTAACAAATCGTACGACTTTGGAGCAGGCTGTTAAGGACGCTGTTGTTGTAAAGAAGGTAACTCTTAACGGTACGATAATCTCAACGACCGATCGTAACCAGACTAACCAAAAGACGGCTAATACGCCTAAGAATATTGGTGAGACGTACCGCAGCGAAAAGACTCCAGGTGGATTATTCAATAATACGGTCGAAACATTCGATGTTAATCAGGATGATTTAAACCTAGATAAGAGTCGCGCTGAAGATAACTTTAGAGTTGAAGAGTCTGAGACGGTTAATAAGGCTAAGCCTGGCGCTGATGATGCGGTTGACTCAGTAACCTTTGAAGAGGGTAAAGTCGTTCAGAAGCGTAACAGCACGACCGAGTTAGGGACTGTTAACGTTACTACGTCTACTACAACGGCTAAAGAGTCTTGGCACGAATTCGATTGGGAAGACGAGCGCGGATCTTACCATAAGGTCGTATATCGAAATCAGCCGTCATCTAAAGTTCGATCCACCATTCCTTCGACGGCTCTATCGTCGGAAGCTAATGAGACGATCAATGAGTTCGGGCTATACGACGGTACGCTCGTTTGGAAAGTCTCTGATAATGATGATGGGGATGGCGAGTTAGAGACCTTGATGTGGGAACATTCAAACGTTAACGTTTCGTCAAAATATTACTACGTCAACTCTAGCGGCGTGCTTTGTACGCGCACGTTCACCGGGCAGGTCGATTATTGCTACGGGCGAACTGACGCGGTTATCAAGAAAGTCGCCGCGGGTGAACAGGTATCGGCCGTTGGCTGGTCTAGCGGTTGGACGGGTAATCACGAGTTCGCGCACGGTAGATGTTATCACGATATCGAAGTGAGCGAAGAGGAAGAAGTAGATAGTTCTAGCGAGGGGGATGAATAATGAATGACGCATTTGAAGCATCAGCCTTAAGATCGCTGGTAGATCAGCTCTCGGCTCAGGTGACGCAGCTGTCGATGCAGGTGACGATGATGCAGAATAATCGTAATGATGCGTGGGTGAATAATATACCTACGCATTTTACGCCTATCCCGATGGCTGGTGGCGGTGGAGGGGGTGATGGTATTTATCCGTATAAGGTTAAACTAAAAGGCTTTGATAAAGACAATGGAACGTGTGTCGCTCAGATATATTTACCTAATAGATATATCCTACAGTGCGAAGATCTAGATGTTAATATTATGGAAGCGGAAGGAGTAAATTTTGAAGAGGATTCGTTTTGGGCGACCTTAGATACTCCTGGTTTATCGGGTGAAAATACGTTTGTCGTTATTCTTTATGTATTAGAAAACAAAGATGATGGCCAGGTTATGGCAGCGTTCAAAACACAGATGGAAGGTGAAGAAGCTGATGATTTAATTGATACAGATTATTATAAAGTGTTATATAGTTTCGCTATAGCTGAAGTATCTGTAAAAAAGGGAGTTACATATTATGTTCAAAAAGTATCGCAATTTGTTCGTGACGCGATAATAATACATAAGCCTATTGCGCAATGGGTAGATCCTGATGATTACTACGACGAGTCTGAGGAATAAGCAATACCAGTAAGGAGTAATTTTATGGGATTAATCGTACATCCGAATGACGCCTTTAATTGGCCCAAAAAGTTAGATAGGATATTGGATAGAGATGGTGCTTTTCGCAATGCGACTCTCATAGCTGTTATGAGAGTTATGGCGCCAATGGGAGATGTTTTTGTCTATGACAGAGAAGATGAAACCGGCACGAATGCAATGCGCGCTGAAAATCCTGACTTGTATGATAAATGGCTAACGCAGTTAGAGAGGGGAGATGTATTCCCGCCTGACTTCTCGGCGAGCGACTCAGGAGCGCTGGAAGCTTATCGCGCCATGAACGCTTTCTTCTTCGCTGATTTAGGATTATCGAACGCTGAAGTTGTAGGTGGGATATGTCAACTTAGCGCAGTTCGCCCTGGCGCGACGTTATTCTCGCTTGTTGGCGAGCGCGGCGAAAGGGAATTTGAGTTAAAAGAAGGAGTTGATTTCGATATAGAGAAGGCTGCGAAAAAGGGAGAAGTAAATTGTATCTTCGCTTCTAAGCATCCATATCGATATTGGTGGTCGTTGTTTAATAGGGCGATTTACACCTTAACGACTGAATATCCTCTAAAAGAATTAAAGGACATTGTTTACGAAAAGGATATCATTGAAAATGAAGATGGCGAAGGTATTGAGATAACATACGATAAGCTCAACGTTCGTATACTTCCTTATTGGTTTAAGAAATCGCCATTGGGCAAAAAGGTGATGACCCCAGATGAATTATGTGTGGATTGGTCGCCGCATGAAAATGGTGAGGTTACAGGTCCGTTCGTCAATGCTGGTGATGGCGACACGTATTACTTTATCTCTCCTGGAGATATTGATTTCGAAAATGTATTCATGGATGGATTTGATAGACAAGAGCGCGGCACTTTAAGAGAGTTATGGGCTAAGTATGTTCATTCGATTAGCGGTAAACGAATGTATCAGGATGAATATATAAAAGAATCGTTTAAAGACGCTATTGGAAAATATTGGCTAGGAGATACGGAACCTAAATATAGAGAGAGCGGGGTAGGGCTGTTGCAGCTCTTTAGCGGTTGGAACGGATCAGCAGGCGCTTGGCGCGATGAGTTCCCTTATCACGGATATGCAGCGATGATAGCGTACCTCAGATATTTTGAAGAGAATAATAATGGCTTTGCGATAGAGGTTACGTCGACGGGTGATGGAGAGAAAGATATTCAGCACTTACATTATTTAGCTATTTTGTCGTGGGAAGGAAGGTATACTATTACCAGCGAAGATATAGAGAAGGGATATAACTTTACTGTTGACGCTAATGATATATCATGGAGCGAGGGCGAAATGTCTGCTAACGTATCAACAGCGTTCGAAAAGTTGCACTGTAGGAATATCAAGCACGCTCCGACCTATACATGTACGTTAGAGTCGCCTACCTGGCGCCCTAAGCATTTATTCGGTTTTGAATACGATAATGGGCTACGCGTGATAGTTGCCAATGAAGATACGGCTGAAATATTTGAAGCTATATCTAAGGCTGCTTCTAACGATGAGATAGAATCGATAATCCCGGCTGTAGATTTAAAAATGTTGGTAGGCTCTGAGATAGTTATTTATTATTCGTCGGTACGTGAGTTCGAAATGCCGACTGTCAGTCTTCAATATGCGAGTGAATATACAACATCATGCGCGGATATTCCTGAAGCTTTTTGGGAGAAATTACCTGAGGGCGGGCTTAGCGACGTAACGAATATCGTAGAACTGCCTCATGTGTCAATGGAAGACAGGTCTCATAGCGGTAAGCTCGCGCTATTGGAAGAAAATACCTACTGCTTCGTCCAGACGACTAAAAACGCAGCTATAAAAAAGTTTAAAGATTTGCAGCTCTCGGAGCAGGTTATTAAGGAAGCTGAGCTCGATGATGAAGATGTAGATCCGATAAGGCTGAACGGGTATGAGAGCACGGGTAGTTATGATATGAGTCTGGGCAAAGAAAACTCTAGCGCAAGATGGTATTTCGGCGATATAAACGGGCCTAAGTATAGGGTACGTTTACCGAATGGAAAAAGTGTCCAGGTTCCTCAGTTTACTGTTGAAAGCGATGATGGAGTTATCTTTCCACCCAAAGATCCTGAACAGAAAACTGGAAACGTTTATTTAAATAAGCCTGGAACTTGGGCGGTTTCTGGGGATCATGATCTAGATAGCGAGGGCGAGTCGCTTTATGAACAGGTCTTAGCTCAAGTCAAGAATAATTATAGCAAGGTTAATCAATTTCATGCTATATCATTCGTGCCGCCGTATAAGCGGGACGCCATCTGGGGTACTCAAAAAGAGGACTAAAGCTAACGTTACCCATAAAAAGACGGGAAATGGGTGTAAAAAACTCCTTTCGGTGAAAGTTTGCGATATAATCGCAATCAGGTTGACCGAAAGGAGTTATTATCATGGCATTGACCGAAGAAGAAGTTAGGGCTTTAGAGAACGAAGCTAATCTTACGCGCCGCAGAAATGTCGCGGCCGCTGATCTTAAGGACGCTCGCGGCACGGCGGGAATGCAGCGCGCTTATAATCAGATGCGAGCTGAGAGCGATATGGCCGCGCACGAGCGCTTTATGGAGCGGCGTCGCGCATTCGCAGAGCGCAATCCTCTAGCTATTCCGGGCGAGGAGCGTCGGCGGCTTCAGCTCCAGGAGGATCGCGGCAGCCTAAGAGCTCATGAAATGTCGATGCTCGACAAGCGTAATGCCAATTCGCTCGCTATCGCTAAGGAGAATCGCGGCGCCGCGCGTGAGCAGGGGATGGAGGCTGCGAAGATCAATGCGGAAGTTAAGAATACTGAGCTTAAGAATCAGCTTACGATGCATGAACAATCGCTTAAGAACGCTCTCGAGCTCGCGGATAAGAAGGGTGCGCTCGATAAGGAGCTCGAGACGATCAGAACTCAGGGCGCTCTTAATCAGACAGCGATTAAGAATAAGCATGAGGCTAATATCGCTAATGCTAAGAATGCGAATGATCTTAAGGTCGCTCAGGCGAATGCTGACGCGACTGTCCAGGCGGCGAAGCATAAGGCTGAAGGCGATAAGGAGCTCGCTAAGGCGCGTCTTGAGGCGTCTGATATAAGGGCTGCTAATAACGCCTTAACGAGATTCCTCGATGATCCTACTAATAAAAGGAAATGGGATCAAATGAGTGAAGAGCAGAAGGCGGCGTGGTTCGCTGATCGTAACTTAGTAAATCCCCTATGAGTTGGATAATCGTAAGGAGATAAAAAGAGATGAGGGATTTCTCGGAGATTAACTTTAAGCCCGGAACTGAAGTACCAGTTTCGGGTCCTTCGTTTAGAAGTGAAGATTTTATTGATCAGAATAACCAGACTAATAAGCCTATTGAGCAGTTTCAGAAGCATGATATCGTTAGCGAATTAGGCGAAGCTGCCAAGATGGCGGCTGCGGGCGCGGCGGCTGGTGCGTATTATAGCGGTAGAGGTATCGCCTCAGCGGGCATTCAGGCTGGTACTGGCGTTATTAAAGCGATTGATAAGCTCGTTTATGATGGCGGCGCCTTTATCTCTGATATTATGCTTAATCCTGAATCCGCTAAATGGTTTAGGGAGAAGTCTCGTGAAGTTGATGAGTCAGCTGAGGCGATTAAAGAATGGAATTTAGAGAACATTTTAGGTGAAGACTTTAAGGGTGAGGATGGTGATTACTCTACAGCTAGAATGTTCTTAGGTGCCGCGGAAGAGTTAGGCAGTTTATATAGTTTAGGTAAGCTCTCTGCTGCCGCGAGTATGGCTACTAAGACCGGTGGCGCGGGTCCTCTCGCGGCGATCATGGGCGTAGAGGCGTACGAAGAGAGTAAGAGTGCCGCAGAAGCTCAGGGTAAAGAATTAGACGCGCGGCAGGAGATGGGAGCCGCGATTAATGGCGCCGCTGCGATTGCGACGGCTGGGCTCTTCGGTAAGATTTCCGGTTTGGTCGGTAAAGAAAAAGCGAAAAGAGTTATTGATATCTCTTATAAGAACTTCCTTAAGACAGCGAGCTTAGATGTTTTTGAAGGTGGGCTTATTGGTGCGGGTACGGCTGTAGCTGGAGAAGTCGCTGATGATGTAGCTAATGGTATTGATTCTGAAAGCGATAGTATGGCTGAGCGCGCTAAGAGAGTTCTTATGTCGGCGGCCGCGGGCGGTGCGCTAGTCGGAGCGACTAAGGTTGTGTCGGCGCTCGGAGCTTGGGTTAAAGAGCAGCGGCAGAATCTCGCTAATGCTGCCGTATTGCAAGGCGAGAAGGCGCTAAGCCTGAATAGAAAGGGATTGCCAATTCCTGAAAAGGGATTAGGCGTAGAGGATGTTAGAGCTGTTACTGTTAATGGCGAAGTCATTTTTAATAACAACACTGTATATCAGCCAGCGAAACCTGAGCGCCGAATCTCAATGCCACAGGGCGGTTATCGAATTGTGCCGGCTGAACCAGCTAAGATAATAGTAGAATCTGATGGTACAATTCTCAACGTGAATGGAGAAGTCATTGGTGTCAAAGCTGGACCAATGCGGAGAGTCGTTAATAGTAGTGAGGTTAATACCCCAGGTGAATTTGTTTATCGCTCTACAGATCCTGAAGCTGCGCAGAAGTGGCGCGTTATCGACCGCAATACAGGAGAGGTAGTCGATAGTAGCGTTTATAAAGATGCTCCTGTACCAGAAAGTATTAGGCAGTGGATGGCAGCTCCTGGTAACGCTAAGCCTCAGCTCGATGCTGATGGCCAGGCGTTCATGAAGCTTTATCTTCAGGCGCATGCTGAGAATGCAGAGGTATCTAAGGCGGCGCTCTTGGCGATGGAGAGAGTAAAACTCGGTAAGCTTAAGGTTACTGAGGCCGCTGATTTAGTTGATGATGCTGTCGCGGCGACGCTCGGAGAGAAGTTTACCTTTAGAGCTAACTCGCCTAAGGCTGCGAATCCGACTGGCGAGGCTAATGTTAAGACGCCTAATGCTACAGCGGCGCGTCCGGCGACAGCGCTTATACCGAGTAACTTAGCGCCTTTAGGCGTAGTTAAGCCAGTTCTTAGAGCGAATGGATCCGAGAATCTTACGACTGTTCGCGCAGCTGAAAGACTTGTTGATTGGGTTAATGACGGTACGATTAAGCCAACTGAGGTTGACATTACCGAGATTCAATCTGGTACGGGCGAGAATCCCGCGGGGCCGCTTATCGTCCGCGAAGATAATAGCGGAGTTAAAACCGTTATTAGCGGCACTGTCCCAAAGGGCGCGGCGACGGTTGAGGCTGTTGTAGTTAGTGAGAGTGATGGCTGGGGAGTTGACGAGGCTAAGACGATCAGCGATGTTGTTAAGCTCCAGAATCCTGATATCACTGTACCTCAAGCTGTCGAAGCTGTCTCGCGTTTAAGCGTCGGTAATCAGGAGATCAGCGATGTTATCGGTGGCAAACCAAGCGCGGCGGTTCAGGCGGCCGAGAGGATCGTTGATAACGCGGCGCCTTCGGTCAGGAATCGCGTTACTGGCGAGAACGCGGAGAATGTGACTCAGCTCGCTGACACTGTTAATGTTAAGTCGGTCGGTGAAGGGTGGCAGGATAAGCAGAGCGCGTTATTTGATACTATGCCCGCAGACGCGACGCCTCTTGAGGTTACGGTAGCTGGGCGCGTTACGCTCGCGGACAACACGATTAAGCCCGAAGAAGCTTGGGAGATTGCAGCGTGGACTGTCGCTAACTCGCACGTTCCTGGCGTCATTGATAATGTCAATAATCCTAAGGCGCTTAGGGAGCTTATGGCTAATGACTCAGCTGGTAATATTCCGGTCGAGCAGCCTGACGGTAGCTTTAAGTCAGTTAATGAGATTGAGGCTAAGTCTCTCGGCGGGATCGAAGCGACGCTTCCTCCGATGCCGGAGGTGGATCATTCGTTAGACTTAACGCCGATTAGCGATAAGCCTGGCGCATTTACGACGGCGAGATTCCCAGAAGTTAACGTTACCATTGGCCAAAGCGACGGCGCCGGGAAGGTTTGGGTAGTTGAAGGTCTAACGCCTCAGATGATGCTCGAGCCCAGAGCGCGTGAGGACATGGGGAGATTCTTAGCTGACATAGCTGACAAAGCGAGCGCGGCGGGTGCGCAGATTGACGTAGGTGATCCGGCGCTCGTTGAGCTCGCGGGTGAGCTCGTAGCTAATCACTACGATACTAAGCGAGCCTCGGCGATGAAGGCGCGACAGGGCTCAGTTCAGAATTTACTCTCTAAGTCGGGCCTCGTTAATAAGGTCGTAAGTAACGTCGATGAGTTTAATGCTAAGCTTGAGTCGCTGCCTAACGGTAAGGCGTATCGTAAGGACGGTAAGACTTGGGGATTCTACGATCCTAACGACGGTAATGTATACTTAAACGGAGCGCTCTTCGGTACGAAGACTGGCTTAGGCGTTACGATTCACGAATTCGCGCATCCCGCTGTGATCGCAACGAAGAAGATTAATCGTCCATTATATGATCGCGGCATGGAGCTCGCGGCGAAAGTCCCTCTCTACAGCCAGCTTAAGTCGGATCCGGCCTACGGTAAGATGAGTGAAGAGACGCTGCGCGAAGAGGTTCTCGTACATATTCTTCAGGGGCGCTTAGAGGATATCAAGTCGCAGGTCCCCGCGAAGATCTATAAAGAGATTGAAGAATTCGTTAATCAGTTCTGGCGCAGGTTCGGCGAGGCGAACGGCATACGCGACTTAACTCCCGCGATGGTGGCGACGATGACTATCGAGGACGTCACCGACGCCATCGGCGCCGAGATGATGTCGGGTAAGATATTCGGATCTGAAGGTTTAGATATTCAAGCGGGCTCGGTAGAGGCTAAAGTTTCGCGTTTGGCGCAGTATGGTACTCGAATGACTAAGCGCGCGCGCTCGGCATATAAAGATGTTCAAAAGCTTTGGCGCAATCTAACGCCTGAGCAGAAGAGCGCTGTCGCTAGTTATGGCGGTGATGGCGCACTGCAAACTAGTAAAGCTAAGGCGACTAAAGAATGGATAGATCGTCTCGTGGCGTGGGATACGTGGCGAGAGAATGTTTCTAAGCGCGTAGCTCGTCAGGTTCGTAAAGCTCCGACGCAAGCTCAGAAGGATATGGCGCGTACTAGTAGAGACTTTTATGTCGCTAATGCCCTTACTGATCCGTATTCGCCGTACGCATATCTTATTGACCAGGGTAAGAACGGTATTATTAAGATACCTGAAAAGGGTGGATTCGGTGTAGATTGGTGGAATAATCATAGCGATGGTATGGATAAAGCTTCGCGCCAGAAGTGGAAGAGGCTTTTAGGCGGCAGTAACTATACGGCTAAAACGGCTAATGATAACGATAAATTAGTTGAGCGTTATCTTAACTGGAGGCTCGGTCGTAATCCTACCAATGATGAGATAATGCAAGCTCCTAGCTTCGATGAGTTTATGGACCTTGTCGTTTTAGGGGAGAAGGAATACCAAAATTGGAAGGCAGATGGTAAGCTTACAGCCGCGGAACGTGAAGCTCGAGACTTAGAGCTGCGTGAAGAATATGAAGCTCAGCAACGCTGGGAAGAAGAAGACCGCTGGGTTCGTGAAGAGTTTGAGCGTCGTGGCGATTTCGACACGCCAACTCCTGAAGAAATGGCAGAAGTTCCATTCTCTATCGGCGGCAAGACTGTTAAGGACGGCGAGATGAGGTTCTCGGTAGCAATACCGAAAGGAGTAAAGCCGTCGTCAAACGGCCGCTACAATGCGGGAGCAGACAATGCCGGTTCTGTTACCGACGGCCACGAATCGCGCGAATTGACACCAAAAAGTGCCGCTCCGATTCGGAGATTCGCACAAAGTATATCAAAATCAGGGACTAAAAGTCCACGAGATTTTCTGAGTGGTATTTTTGCTGCGCTTGGTAGTAAAGAAACAAATACCGATAGATCGCAATATTTTAGTATATCTCGGGCTGATAGAGGTTCTGTTTCATTACGTGTCGCTAACCACAGGGCGAGCGCAAAGACATATTTAGACAATAATAATGCTGCAGATGAAAAACTGTCGCTAGTTGTAAAGATGAGTGAAAAGCCGTTCGAACCAAACGGTAAGGTGCGTTTAACCGAATATGTTTATTTTGCAGACAAGTTGACAGCTGAGCAAGAAACAGGAATAGCCAATGCTATTGCAAATCTAATTGAAGGCAAGAACGTCGTTTTCCCGAAAGCTCATCAGGTTAATGCTTCGCCGCGTGTGAAAAACGCTGCGGCGGATGAAGCTAATATTCGTTTCGCTCGCGGGGGTACGTCGCCGATGGGACGCGAGGTGTTTGTCGCGGGGCGGGCGCGTGTCGCCGAGGATGCCGAGCGCGGCGAAAGGCTGCCCGGCGTAATCGCCGCGTCGGCTGAATTGAGCGGGCAGATACATACTCCCATCAGCCAAGCGGCGCAGATGCGCACGGTGTCGCTACCGGTTTCGGAGATTGAGTGGCTGCGTAAGCAGGTGACGGGCAATGTCATTCCGACCGAGATTAAGCGTAAGCTCCCTAATAATGGTAATGCCGTTCGCTCGCGCGAGGGTAAGATTGTGCTTGCTGCGGATGTATTCGGTCTCGTAGATAAGACTGACATGGCTGAGGTTAAGACGCAGCTTAAGGCGAACGGTTACTTCCGTAACGAGGATCCGTTGTGGTGCTCGAACGCTACCGCGAGCGATATCGCGCTTGAGGAGACGCGCTCGGAGGATGCTCTCGCCGATAAGCTTATTGAGCTCGGCGATAATCGCGTAGCTGGTCGTGAGGCGGGTGGCGTCAGCGCCGCGCGCGGCGTGTTCGCTGATCAGGTAGCTCAGGTTATTCTCGACTTACCGGCGAATGCTCCGGGGACGACGGGCGCGATGAGGAAGCTTGGCGATGCGTTCTTAAGGAATGTGCGCGGCTTCGACGCGGAGGCTGACATCTTCCTCGATTGGGCCTACGGTCCGGCGAGCGCTCCTCGTACGCCGCGTGAGCGCGCGGGTCAGATGCTCGGCGCATTTATGGTCATGCCGCAGGAGATTAGGAATCGTGCGCCTAACTACATGACGGCGATCGCCGATATGATTACGAACGATCCGAGGCTCGAGCATGCCTGGCGTCAGTTGTCGCTTAGAGGATTGAGCAATCAGGCGCATGCACAGGTTGCTCAGGATATCGAGAAGAGCTTTAGTCGTCAGCATGATGAGGCTGTCTCTAAGATTGTAGCTGAGGGTAATGAGCCGATTAAGCCGGGCGGATTGATGGATCAGGCGAAAGAAAATATCATTGTCGGATTTTCCGATACGATGGGTTCGGTCGCGGTTCGAATCGACGCCAGAGTCAAGGCGTATAATAAGGCGAAGCGTATCGCCATTAAGCAGGCGACGAATCCCGCCGACAAGGCGAGACTTGAAGCGGAGCTTAATCGCTTTATGGGCGCAATCGGACAAATGAAGAATCAGATTGAGCTCTCGCGTACGGCCTATGAACGCGGCGCCTGGAACGAGGACCTGACGTACCTTTACAAGATGCGCGATCTCGAGGATGTCGCTAACTTGAAGTGGGGTTTAACTGAGTCTGATAAGGTTATGTACCTTAACTTGAAGCGCGTCATCGAGACCGAAGGGCGCTCGGGTTCGCGCGGCGTTACGCCTCGTCAGGCGCAGATGCAGCTTGATGACATGAAGGCGAGGCTTGGCGCAGTAAAGTGGCAGTCGCTCGAGAATTACGGTAATCAGTTCCATGCGATCATTGATCAGGATTTCTTAAGCGATCCGCGTCTCGAGAGAATGTTCGGTAAAGGCTGGGTCGATTACTGTAAGAGTCAGGTCAACTATGTTACGGCCAAGCGTACCTGGTCGCAGGAGGAGCTCGACGCCATTGAGCTCGCGCGTGAGGACGCGCGGCGTCGCGGCGTCGCGGGTGGTGATGATGTAGTTGAGCAGATGTATGCGTATGGACAGAAGGCGGGCGCGATGACGGATAAGCTCGTCGGCAGTATGGCCGATACGGCTGATGTTCGCGGTGCTACTTGGGAAAAGCACATGGCGATTAAGCAGGCTGTCAGGCGCAATCAGCTTGTCCTCGATCTGCGCGAGGCGCTCACGACGGCGGGCGTTGAGGGCGTAAGGGATGTTCGCCGCGGCGAGTCGGCCTTCCCGGAGAATAAGAGATATGGTCATATCAATTATCTTCTAAACGGCCAGAAGCGTACGCTTATTGTGCCGCGCGAAATCGCCGACGGATTTAAGGTTAATCCGCAGTCGGCCAATCTTCTCGGGACGTTGGCAACGATTGCGCGCAGCGGTTATATCGATTGGAATCCCGGCTTCAGATTGATCAACAATCCGATATACGATCAGAGCGCGTATGTGTGGAAGATGCCTGGTGCGCGTGCGCCTATTCCTCAGACGGCGCTTAAGTGGACCGTCCCCGGCGGCGAAGCGCTGTTCGGGATTGTCAGCCAGTGGATGTCGCGCAAGATTCCAGGCTTTGCGAGCTTGTTCGGTAAGGATACGATCTTTAGATATTTCCCGGAGGCGAAGGCTGTCGTTGAATACCTTCGTGAACCGGAGAAGTGGATGGAGAAGTTCATGAAGGCCGAGCAGGCGAGAGACTGGAAGAAGATGCGTAAGCTTCAGGACGTGCGCGACAATGCGCTCGGCGCGCTCAAGGCGAATATGTTTCTGCCGGCGAGTTCGCAGTTCTTGGCGGGCAAGAGTGAGGGGTTCGCCAACGACGTCATGAACGCGAAGGGGATTAAGACGACCGCTCAGCGCGAGGAGCAGGAACTCGCCAAGAGTAAGACGCGTAAAGTTTTAGAGTGGGTAAATATCTTCAAGCGTAATAAAGCCGGTATTGAAGCTGACGACATGATTACCAAGATGGCTGCGTATCTTCACGACCGAATTGCGTTCGGCAATGTTCGTACGCCTCAGGAGTCGGGCGTTCTGGTTAAGCGGAATATCGCTACGCCTGACGTTGTTCGCCGCGGTAAGCATACGCGGGGCATTCAGAATTGGGTGTTCCAGTTCTTTAACGCGGCTGAAAAGGGCCTCGAGGGATTCTATCGCTCGGCGAAGGATAATAAGAAGGGATTCTGGAGCAGGTTCAGCAACGTCTACGGCGCGCGTCTCGTCGCGGCGTTGGCGACGGGCGGCGTCATCTGGAAGGCGATGCTCGATGATAACGACGGCGACGAGAATAAGGCTAAAGAGAAGTGTGGTCCTTTGTACGATTACGCCAAGTGGCTCTATCGTGCGTCGCAAAATGTGTCTAAGTATATGAAAGAGAATTACTCTTTTACGCCGATCTGGATGAGTGGGGATGGATTAACGACCATCTCTCTCGCGGGCGTTGTCTCGATGGAAGACAAGCTCATTACACCGTGGGCCGACTACGTAGCGCAGTCGTTCGCGGCAAAGTATGGCTTGGCTGAGGAGCCGTCGGCGGCAGATGCCGTCGCTAAGTCTACGATCAAGTCGGTCGTTCCTGATATGGCACTCGCTACGCCGCAGTGGAAGATCTATAACACTGCCATCGCCTCGATGTGGAGCAATCCTCATGACGCCTTCACCGATCGTCCTTACTTCGATAAGGATGTATGGGCGGCGAGATTCGACGGCGGTATTGGTTCGCAGCGGTTCGCGGCAGAAGTCGGCATGAGACTCTGGAACGATCTCGGCGGGCGCGCGCTTTATGGTTTTGACCAGGCGACGCCGGCGGATGAGCGTAACGCGGCGCCTGAAGGAGTTGTTGATGTACTTAAAAAGATACCGGTACTCTCTCCAGCCATAAAGCGCATGATTAAGGTTAGCGTTGGTTCGCCGGAGAAGCGCGACGCGATGATTGAGGAAGCGTATCAGAAGCGCTTGAGGACTATTAGGCTCTGTACGAAGGAGCTTCTTAAGGCTGAGACAAACGGCGAGTGGCTGTTTAATTCTGATCCGAAGAAGTACGACGCCATGAAGGCCGACATGATGAAGGCTTACGGCCTCGATGAATACGCCTGGTCGGAGATAGAAGCTAAATACATCAACACGTCCAACGAGCGCGCCTATTGGAAGGACGAAGACCTGAAAAAGTACAATCAGCTCCGTCGCAAGGCTGAAAAGCTCGGAATGGATCCGGACACTGTCGACTTCATGCTTGGCGACGAGTAAAGGCGATAGATATAATAAAGTAGTAATTCCTATACACATAAGCCTAAATGTGTATAGGAATCGCTACTTTTTATACACATTTATTTAAATCTGTGTAAAAAATGAGATACACTATTGCAATCGTAATAAATATTGTGATATAATTTACACACGTTCGAGATTGATTCTCAACGCGCACGACTTACACGGCAATTTACACGGATGATATAAAAAAAGCCATACAGTTGAGCATTTGCACCATCTTTGTAATGAGAGGGTTGCGGGTTCGACTCCTGTGCCTGGCTCCATTTTTTTGTTTAGTGTTCTAAACGCATTTATCGTAAAAAAGAGTCTCATTATTATTTTTTTTCCATCTGAAAATAACGTCACGTCCAAAAGTAAACTGACTTTCTAAAAGTAAATCGTCGGATTGTCGATAGGTTTTGCCTGATTGGATTTGTGCTGTTGGGTTTTTGCCGTTGAGTAGCTTTGATCGTTGCTGATTTTAAAAGGGAAGACATTTTT
>JAGBTH010000056.1 GCA_017631385.1 Kiritimatiellia bacterium | reverse complement strand
CCCTCGTTACGAGCTCGAAACCGAGAAGTGCGCACCTCTCGGTCGAGAAGTGCGCACTTCTCGGGTCTGAGGTGCGCACTTCTCGTCGTCGAGCTCGTGAGGAGGTAAAATGACACAATCTTATTTTTAGACAAAAAACACCGCTATTTTTCACCTAAATTTTACCCCTAAAAAAATATTTTCAAAACTGCCTCAAAAAAACTTAAATTTATTTTTTAATAGCGAATTTAGCTACTATAAAATCGTAAGTGCTTTGCACAACTTTTTGATATAATATCAGCATTATGACAAAAGCATGGAGCATATTACCGGAAGAATGGAAGCCAATTCTCAAAGAGCGTGGTTTAAGGCCTTTTCGTGCTGATCAAATTCTTCAATCTCTCTATCGAGACTATATCGACGATTGGGATAAAGCGACAACTCTCCCGAAAGACTTTCGTGAAACTCTTAAGGTCGAATTCCCTCTAACTAACGCCCAAATCTTAGATACTTCACGCTCAGAAGATGGAACGACTAAGCTGCTAGTCGGCTTTGATGATGGTAATAGCGTTGAAACCGTTCTTATACCAGCTACGGGTCGCTTTACCCAATGTATTTCTACTCAAGTCGGATGCGCTATGGGATGCGCCTTCTGCGCGAGCGGCTCGCGCGGCGTTGTTCGCTCTCTCACCGCAGATGAAATTGTAGCTCAATACTTACTAGCGCGTAAATTCGGCGAAATTACCAATATTGTAGTTATGGGTATGGGAGAGCCCTTCGCGAACTATGATGAAACGATGCGTGCGCTAAAGCTGATTAATGCTGGTAAGGGCCCTAATCTTGGTGCGCGGCATATTACAATTTCAACTTGTGGTATTGTACCTGGCTTTGAGCGGCTAGCATCTGAAGGTATTCAGTTTGAACTATCTGTATCGCTTCACGCTCCTAATGATGAGCTTAGGAGCGAACTTATGCCTGTTAATCGTCGCTGGCCGATAGATGAACTTCTTAAAGCGTGCGCAGATTACACTAATAAAACTAAGCGAATAATTACTTTCGAATATACCGTTATAAAAGGCATAAACGATTCGCGCGCCAATGCCGAAGAGCTAGCGCGCCAAGTCAAGAGAGTTCCTATGGCTAAGGTTAACCTAATCCCGCTATCGCCAGTTTCTCACAGACCCGACTTTAAAACGCCTGACGAGAAAACTCTATTTATGTTCCTAGATGTCTTAATGAAAAACAAAATCCAAACTATGCTACGGCGCTCGCGCGGTAAAGACGCGAACGCCGCGTGTGGTCAACTTAGATTAAGAAACCTCCCTTCTTAAGGAGGTTTCTTAGTTTTTTATTAACTTTAATTATTCAGCCCCAAGACAAATACCGTTAGACTTAATATCTTCGGCATCGAGCGCGTAGACTGGGTCGATTTCTACTGGCGTAGACTCGTCGACTGTAATTCCACACTCCTTAAGCCAGCCGCGCCATTTAGCCTGCATATCAGCTTTACAAGTAGCGGGAGAATCGGCGCCTTCAGCATTCTTAACAGGCGAAAACTCATCCTTAGGATCAAACGCAAGGAATGTCGCGACCTTCGCATTAGGAAGAATATCAAAGATAAACTTCTCGAATTTATATCCGTTAGGCTCAGAAGGCTTAACTAAAGCGCCCTTATCATCAATATAAGGAATCTTCTTAAACGCTAAGTGAAGCGGCATCGCTCGCGCGGCTTCGCGCTCTAAAAACGCACGATCAAAAACATGAATTGCGGGCGAACCGTAAAGGAAGTAAAGCTTACCATTCTTATCCTTACGATTGCACTGCTCATCCGTCATTTCGGTATATTCAACCATGCGATAGGTATCACCAAAGCGCATAGGCATACCGACCTTCTCCTTAGGATCGCGCTTCGCGCAAAGCTTAAGAGAATACTCAGACTTATTCATCACATGATAACCGATAAATGCGGGATCAGCGATTTCAACTAGGGGATTATCGACCTGGAAGAAGAATACCGACTTAATGCCGCGCTTTTTCATATCAGCGAGCGCGCCAGAGCGCTTAAGCGCAGCGAGTAATCCGCCATGACCATCGGGACTCATAAAGATGTGACCTGGCTCATCGAGAATAATCTTACCCTCGGCATCCATACCCGGCCACATACCCTGAGTAAAGAAAAACACATCATCAGGATTAAGCCCAAAGTAATCATTCTCTTCAAAACACTGCTGAGTCGCGGCATTATTAGCCTCGCTCGTCATAACATAAAACGGAATTGAAGCGCCATAACGAATGGAACGCGCGAGAATCTTACGAGCATGAAAATAAAAGAGAGGCGCGTTAGTAATAGGACCAATTTCATAGCAGCCCTTAGGACCATCATAACCTAAACGCGACCCCTGACCACCGGCTACTAAAAGCGCCGCGACGCGACCTTTAGATAATTCTAACTCGCCAGCTGCACGAGCTTCGAGGAACTTCTTACCCTTAAGAACTGCTACCTTAGGAGCCTTACCCTTCGAGCTATCGGGAACTTCAACGCCCTTACCAAGAGCTTCTTTACAACGCATAACGCTCTTAGGATCAATCGTTGCAATCTGCTCAAGAAGTGCTTCGCGCTCTTTTTTACCGAGCTTTTTCCAATGTTTAAGAACATGTTCCTGAGAACATTTAGCGAGAAGTTTTTCAGCCTCTTGATAATTCATAACATTTCCTTTCGTTTAGTCTTTTAAATTATAACTTAAAATAGCTTTAACGGTCAATGATTACTGAAGATTTTTACTTTTTTTATCTTCTCCATGTCTTTTTAATGGTGTAGCCGCCGCCATTACCAGACGAGCCGCCGCCACGAGAAGATTGACCGCCTTGACCGTATGTATAGTGAGGTCTATCAGCTCCGTAGCCAGCACGTCCTGCGCCATATCCACCGCCGCCATAACCACCACCGCCACTATAGCCGCCGCGCTGTGTAAATGGGTCGGGCGTAAACATAAGGCGACGCAAATTCACTAGGCCATCAGGAATCGCTTTGATAAATTGAGAAGGCTCTACTGGAAATACACCACCATCAGAAGCCTTACGCATCGCAGGCGAGAACATATAAAGCTCATCTTTAGCGCGCGTTACCACAACATAAAAAAGGCGGCGCTCTTCATCTAAACGGCCTTCTTCGGCCGCCTTGGCTGATGGGAAGAGCCCCTCGCTACACCAAGGCACCATAACTACAGGCCATTCCATACCCTTAGCTTGGTGAATGGTTGAAAGTGTAACACGATCCATATTAAGATTATTCTTACGCGCATCAAGATTCGTCATAAGGGCAACATCTGATAAGAACCCTTCTAGCCCATCTGGCGAATCAGCTATTTGAACTGCTAATTCCTTAACATCTTGAAGGCGATCTTCAGCGTCAGACTCCTCCCACTCTTCGCGTAGATAGTCTTCATAGAAGAAATCAATAAAATCTTCTACTAATTTACCGACCGCCTGCTCTTTAAGATGACTCTCGGCGTCTTCCATGCCCTTTGAAATCGGCACCCAGACACTTTTAGCTTTAGCGCCTAAAAGCCCACCCA
This sequence comes from Kiritimatiellia bacterium, assembly GCA_017631385.1. Classification (GTDB taxonomy): domain Bacteria; phylum Verrucomicrobiota; class Kiritimatiellia; order RFP12; family UBA1067; genus UBA1067. The sequence goes on along the minus strand of JAGBTH010000056.1, from coordinate 4,879 downwards.
TCGCGTCTCGATCTTCGCGGCGTTTAGGATCGAATTGGCGACCTAATTTATCCCAATATTTCTTAGCCGTAGCCTCGCCAACGCCAGGCAAAAGCATTATAAATCTCAAGAACGATAGCTCATCCATAGGATTTACTAGGAGTCTTAGATACGCTAAAGTATCTTTAACATGAATTTGCTCAAATACACCAATACCCGAGGTAATACGATAGGGAATTTTCATTCGAGCTAAAGTCATTTGGATATCAATCGACTGAAAATGGCTTCGATACAATACCGCCATATCACCATAGCTATACCCAGCTTCTTTAGATTGTCTTACTAAACGAAGAACTTCTTGAGCCTGAGACTTACCATCTCCACCCTTACAAAGGGTTGGCTTAGCGTAGGAAGCTGTTCTTACTGGCTTAAGAACCTTCTGAAATTGAGCTGGAACATCCTTCATAACCGTATTAGCTACATCGAGAACTCCAGCCTGGGAGCGATAATTACGCTCTAGTTTAACTACGCTACAACCTTCCCAACGCTTAGGAAACTGCATAATATTTTCGATTTGAGCGCCGCGCCATGTATAAATACACTGAAAATCATCACCAACCGCCATTATGTTACGATGCTTCGCGGCTAAAATATCAGTAAACTCAGCCTGAATTCCATTCGTATCCTGATATTCGTCGACTAGAACATGAAGAAATTTTTCTTGTAAAAATTCTCTTACGGTCTCTTTTTCTTTTAATAACCTTAATCCATTAACTAATAAATCATCAAAGTCCATAGCTCCTAATTCGAGTTTACGAGCTTCATACTTTTTAGCGATCATCTCGATTTCTTCAGGAACTACACCTGCAATCTTAGTAAGATAACGAGACGCAATAAACTGAATAGGCTTTTGCTCATTAGCAGCTTCTGAAATCATCTTAGCTACTATCTCTTTTTTAACAAAATCTTTAGGATTTTTAGCAACCTTTTTAATAATATCGCCAATAAGCTTTTTTTGATCATCTTCATCTAAAATCTGAAAGCCAGGCTGATAACCTAAAAGCGAAGCATAATGCCTTAAAAATTTAGCGCAAATTGAATGGAATGTTCCGCTCCAAATTGTTTCAACGTTAGGCCCTACAACTTGCTTAGCTCGATCTAGCATCTCCTTCGCCGCACGATTAGTAAACGTCAAAAGAAGTATGCGGTCAGCGGGAACGCCCTTTTCAACAAGGTAAGCGACGCGATGAACTAACGTACGAGTTTTACCAGTTCCTGCAGCCGCTAAAACGAGAATCGGACCATCACCAGCAGTAGCTGCGGCGCATTGCTCAGGATTAAGAAGTTTTGAAAAATCTGTCATTATATTTATATCCTTAAAAATTAAATTACCAAAGCCCTAGCCTTAGATAGGGTAAAACATCTACTTCTAAAGTTCTATCTAAATCGAAAAGTGCAACGCCAGCCATATTGTACTTCCGCGCTAAACGAATCTGATTTATAACCTGTAATGGCGTTAGTCGAGATTCATTAGCAGTAACACCAATGCCGGCAATCGTCTTACGAGCATGAGTTTTTAGCGCGGCGTGCTGTCTTAAATACTCTTCGAAGGTATTTGTATTTTCTGTATAATCCATCGGAACGACATAGTCAACAGAATTAGACGCAATCCACGAAACCCAATCTTGGCCTACAGAATTTACACACTGGGGATATTTACCTAATACAGCTGTAGTAAACCATCTAGGTCTAACAACCCTTCTTTTAGCTGATGCTACGAACTTGGATATTACTTGAGCTGCATTTTTAGGTCTAATACTTAGTTCATACCATCTTACAAAATCAAGATGAATACCACTTACCGAAGGATATTTTAGTTGAATTTCATCAATCGCGGCTAAAATATACGATTGAACCAAGCGATTGGAAGGATCGAGATACTCACTTAATTTACCAGTCTTCGTTTTAAGTCTCCACCCCCGCTTAGAAAAGTTTTCCAATACAGACGGTGAAGATCTAGTAGCCGTAAAACAAAGTATCCACGCATGAACACGTATATTAGCCTTTTTACCAGCGGCAATGCACGCTAGAAGTTGATCACCCTCCTGCTCATACGTTTTAGAGCGCGGCAAAACCTTAGATGGATAATGCGCGAAACCCGCTCCCGCGACATTTACAAAAACATCTGTAACACCATTAGCCTTTAAAACAGCCATTGTTTTAGACCAATTACCAGGGTAAAGACCACAACCAGAATGATCCCATACGGCGTGAATTTCGCCCGGGCGTTTTTCCTGACGTTCTGCAAACGCCTTAACGGCTTTAGCTTCTGAAAGTTCTCGATTACGCGCCTGAGTATAATTCCAAAGCGATGGAATAACACTACCAACCATCGCGGCGACTAAACGCGCTTTTTCTTTTTCATCACCATCAGCTAAAAGAACATGGGTCATCCAATACCCCGAGTTACTTACAATCCAAGCTGGCTCACCAGTAGATTTACCTGTTCTATCAGCCCATGTCGCCATAATGCGCGATTTACCAGAAATCGGAGAAACTCGTTGCAAAACAGTCGAAGTCTGAAGAATACTCTTAGGCCAACCTTTAGATGTATCCATATTAAAATTCATACAGCTCCATTGACCAGGATACTCAGCCGCCTTATAACCTAAACACTTAACACCCATTAACGAAGCGAGCTTAGGAGCTGAAGAATAAAACACTACTAAACGACCTCCACGCGAGCGAAAATTACGAATCTCTTTCATCTCAGCTTCAGTAACTTCACTATAGCCTACTAAAAACGCCATTTTTGCAGTAGCTAACGCCTTAGATAGATCATCCTTAGAAGCAAACTCGGATTTTATAGACTGCTGAGAGAGCCACCTAACGATGTGCTTAGCGAGCGACGCATAATAACCGCTCTCACGGCTTACAACACAAACATCAGCAGCATAAGATTGCAACGAAGCAATCACAAACGCAATAAAGAACAATATCGATCTAAAAAACTTCATTCAAATTTTAAAGTTTAGAGTTTAGGATATCTACGCGGCGCTCTTTAGTAAGCTCTAAAGCCTTAGCTTTGCGCCATGCTTCTATTTTAGCATGATTACCAGAAAGAAGAACCTCAGGAACTTTCATCCCTCTAAAATCAACAGGATGAGTATATTGAGGAGCTTCTAAAATACCATCATTCGAAAAGCTTTCGCTCGCAGTCGCGGCGACACCACCGCCTAAAACACCTGGCAATAATCTAACTATCGAATCAGTCATCGCGGCAGCCGCTAATTCGCCGCCAGTCATTACGAAATCCCCAATAGAAAACATATCAGTCGCGAGAGTTTCAATTCGAGCATCAAACCCTTCGTAATGGCCGCACATAAAGACTATGTGCTCTTCTTTAGCTAATTCTTCGGCAGCTTTTTGGTCGAATTTTCGCCCCGCTGGTGAAGTCATAATAACTCGAGATCGCGATGACTTACCCTCAAGACAACCCTCTACTGCCTTAAACCAAGGAGGACACATCATCAGCATACCTGGTCCCCCGCCGTAAATTTTATCATCTACCTTACGATAAGTCCCTTCGGCGTAATCACGAAGATTTATTATATTAATCTTACAGGCGAGCTTTTTAACTGCGCGAGCTACAATGCTTTCGTCAAGAAAGCCTCTAAACATCGTTGGCTGAACACTTATAATATCTATCGTTAGCATACTTATAAAAATGTCATTCTATATTAACAAATACAGCATCGTGGTCAGAAATTTCACTAAAAGATGTTACCATGGTTTTTAATGTGGAAATATTGTTAAAGCCTCTTAAAAATATATAATCAAGCGTGGTTCCGCCCCATTTACCACGTTTAGGATAAGTAATTCTAGATTCTGGCGCTAAAAAATCAAGCGGCGTAATAAAACCCGCATCAGCTAAAATCTCGAATATCGTCTCTTTTTTAAATTCATTCGACCATTTATCAGCATTTAGATCGCCAGCAATAATAATCGGTAAAGATTTTTTACCGCGTTTAGGCTTCTCATAATTCACTAACTGCTCAATCGCTCGCGAGCGCTTAACTCTATTTAATGCGGCCGCTTTATCAGTCGTCTGGCCATAATTAGACTTTAAATGTACACAATAAACCTCAGTCGTTACAGAATTTGGGAATACTACCGTAGCATGTGCAAAACCACGCGGCGGAGTCTCAGCCTTAGCCTGCTTCCAACGAGACCAATTAGCTTCAACAACTGGAAGAGTTGTTAAAATCGCATCTTGCTGCATATCAAAACGATCTCGCCTACGATAAGATGTAATAATCGCGCAAGTAAGATTCGTTCTACCGATAGCCGCAACAAGCTCATTTACAACTTTTTTGTTGCGCATTTCATTAAGACAAATTACAACATCATTAGTCCCGTAAGGATCACATTTAAGTAAACCATCACGCAACATAGATCCAGCTTTAGCTATCGTCTGAGCCTCAATATGTGCTGGCGCTCTATGTTCAGCCCTTCCCGATGGAAACCACTTACCGTTCCATGTACATACCGTCACCGCGGCTAAGAAAATAGCTGAAAACAAAGTCATTTTATCGTTTTAATAGCAGATATAACGCCAATTCTATCAGCCGCAACAGCCATGGTATTACTATAACGAAGACTCATCTTTACTTTATTCCTTCTTAAGGGTATCTATTATACCAAATTACTCCCAATTTTCCAATCTCACCGCCTTCTGGAATATCCCCCAGTTTTATTTTGTGGTTTCCAAAAGTAAACGAATAAATTACGTTCGTTTACTACCCATAAAGATTAGCTATAACAGAAGAGTACAAGATTTCTCCCTCTACCCTCCCCGGGGAGGGGACGTGCGTTTACTTTCAGAATCTCCTAGATGATT
>JAGBTH010000055.1 GCA_017631385.1 Kiritimatiellia bacterium | reverse complement strand
GTCTCGTTTTTAATTCGATTTTAGGCTTATTGCTCGCGATTCCACTTTCGGCGGTTTGTGTCGTTTTGTGGCTCGCGATAAAAGCTAAATATATTAAACCTGTTTTATAAAATTAAATGATAGGAGGCTTTTAATGTCTAATCCATCTTTCGAAGTTACAGATTTTGGCGTTACTAAATATGGAGAAAAGGCTAAGAAGTATATTCTTAAAGGCGCTGGCGGCGTAATTCTTGAGGTCAGTGATTACGGCGGTAAGGTCGTTCGCCTTTTTACGCCTGATCGTGACGGCGCGATGAAAGACGTTGTCGTTGGCTTTGACGATCCTTCGGGCTGGGATAACGGCGATCCTTATTGGGGTTGTATTATCGGCCGATATGGTAACAGAATCGCCGCGGGTAAATTTACTCTTAACGGTGTTGATTATCAACTCCCTGCGCTAAATAACGCGCCTGGTGGGATTGGCTGTAATCTTCACGGCGGTGCGCGCGGTTGGGACGCGTATGTATGGGATACCGAGCCTTTTTTAGATGGTGATGATGTTGGTGTTATCTTTAAGCGCGTCTCCCAAGATGGCGAAGAGGGATTCCCCGGCGAGGTAAAGGTATGTGTAAAATATACTCTTACTAAAGATAATGTTTGGCGTGTCGATTATGAGGCCATCCCTAATAAGGATACTCCCATTAACATGACACAGCACGTTTACTTTAACTTTAAGGGCGAATCGGGCGGCACGATCGAAGATCATATTATGACGATTGCCGCGTCGAAGGTTACTCCGACTGATGCTGGTCAGATTCCTACTGGCGAAATCGCTGATGTCGAAGGTACTGCATTCGATTTCCGCGCTGGTATGCGAATTGGTGAGCGTATTAATGAGGCCGATCCTCAGCTCGAAATCGGTAAGGGTTATGACCATAACTGGGTTCTTGACGAGGGTATTATGGCCGGCGGTAAGGGCGGTCTTATTAAGGCCGGTGGCCTTTATTGCCCGTTGAATGGTCGCGGCGTTGAAGTTTGGACTACAGAGCCGTGTCTTCAGGTTTATACGGCTAACTGGGCGAGCTACGATCAGAAGGCGAAGGGCGGCGAGCATCTTTCGTTCCGTTGCGGTGTCGCGCTAGAGACTCAGCATGCTCCTGACTCGCCTAATAAGCCTAATTGGCCTACGACAATTGTTAAGGCGGGCGAGAAGTATTCTTCAACGACTGAATTTCGCTTTGGCGCTAAGTAAATGGCGAAAACTACTTTTACCTACGAATTAACTAACGATCAGCAAGAGTTGCTCTTAGGAGTAATGCTCTCGGGGAACTACCGTAAAAAGGAAGTTCCCTATTCTCTTTGGTCTATAGAAGGCGATGGCTTTAACGCGACACTGTATTCTAAAGAGAAGCACGGTAAGCGTAAGCTCTGCATCCAAGGCTCTAAGGCTGAGGACTTTGTTCTTTTTGTCTTGGAGCCCAATGTTCTCGGCGCGGCGACGCTAGGCTATGAGACAGTCTTAGATCCAACGCTTACAGCTCCTCACGCTGGTAGTGACGAATCTGGTAAGGGCGATTATTTCGGGCCTCTCGTTGTCTGCTGCGCGTATACTGATGAGGCGCTTTCAGCTCAAATGCAGGAGCTCGGGATAAAAGACTGTAAACAGATGAGCGACAAGGCCGTCTTAACGGCCGGCGCTAAAGCTAGAGCGATTTTAGGGCCTAATGGATATAGTGTAGTTAAATTAGGGCCCGCTGCCTACAATCGTCTTTACGCTAAAATGCGTAATATAAATCGAATGTTAGCGTGGGCTCACGGTACAGCTATTGAGGATTTATTAACTAAACAAACTCAATGTTCGCGCGTTGTCGTTGACCAGTTCGCGCCTACCGAAGCGACGATACTTCGCGCGCTTAAGCCTCTCGGTAAAAAGTCTGAGGTCGTTCAGCGGCATAAGGCCGAGAGTGATATTGCCGTTGCCGTAGCTTCGGTAATCGCGCGCGAAATATTCTTGCGCGATATCGCTAAGATGAGCGAAGAGCTTTTTGGTTCAGAGGTCGTAGCCGAGGGCGAAGAGAAGCGTAAAATACCGATTGGCTCTAGCGACCTTAAAGTGAGAGCTTTAGCCGAAGAGATGGTTCAGAAAAATGGCCCAGTATGGCTTATGAATCATGCTAAGGCGCATTTCCAGACGACTGATAAAGTTCTTCAAGCGTGTGGATGTTCGCGAGAAGATTTACCTGAAGAAGGTCGAATTACTTCGGCAGTTGCTAATGGTGACTTTAAAAATAGTTTTAGAAAATCTAAAAACGAGGAATAGAATCTATGTCAATATTGTTCGCTAATTCTCTTATTGATGGATATTTAGTTTCTAATTTCATAGGTAAGGGTATTGTATTGTTGCAAATAGCCGGTTCAATCGCCATGGTTGCCGCGATTATCGGTAAGTGGCGGGAGCTTTCGTTTGTTAATAGAACTACGAGGAGATTTCTTCACGATTTTGCATCTAGCCACGATGTGTTAGAGTATTATTTGACGCGTCGCCCATCTACTAAGGCTGGCTTAGAGGGGATTTATAAAGAAACTTGCGAAAGACTCCTTAAACTTTTATCTCCCGATGTCCGAGCGTTGCTCGTCGGGCGCAATACCGAAGGCGCGGCCGCGCTTACTGCGCGAGAGATTGAGCTTGTTCGCGGCACTTGCGAGCATTCGCTCGATGAAGAGGAAATCCGTGTCGAACATGGTATGGGAGTTATCGCGACAGTTGTCGCGCTAGCTCCGATGTTAGGCCTTTTAGGTACGGTTTGGGGCGTTCTTGACGCGTTCGCCGAAATGGGTTCGGCCGGCAGCGCAAACTTAGCTACGATAGCTCCTTCGATTTCTTCCGCGCTTGTTACTACGGTTGTCGGCCTTATAATAGCTATTCCAGGCGTCATAGCCTTTAATCAGATGAATGCCACGATTCGCAGTATAACCAGTAATATGGAAGGCTTTGCGGATGAGCTAATAGCTCGTATCGCCTGCGAATTTCAAGGAAGGGGCGCTTAAGATGTCATTGCGCCGCCGACGTACTCGCGGTGAAAAGCCGAAGGCTCAAGTCGATATGACCTCGCTCATCGACTTGACGTTTCTTTTATTAGTAACGTTTATTGTTACTTTACCAGCTTTGGAGCAAGGCGTATCGATTATGCTCCCCCAAGCTAAGACTGATCAGCTACCGACTAAAGATAATAAAGCTAATACTGTAACTATAGACGCTTTAAATAGAGTCTTTCTTAATAATAAGCCTATTACCTTAGAAGAGCTAGAGTCAACGCTCATGACTATGTCTAGAGAAGACCCTGATCTTCCAGTATTAGTCCGCGGCGATGAACGGCTCGAGTATGGTCAGGTTATGAATGTAGTAAAGATTCTTCATAAGTGCAAAATTCGTAAGATGGCGCTCGTAACTGTGGAGAAGTAAATGTATATTGGCGAGGAAACACGTCCTAATACTTTTAACGCAATCTACTTTGTAGCTGCGATAATAGTTCATATTGTTTTGTTTCTTTCGATTTGGTTTATCGGGATGCGCGAAGATGACGAGGATAAGGAATTGGTAATACCAATGGAGCTTATGGTTGTCGTCAACGAGAATCTAGACGGTGTAGAGAATGAGCCTCCGCCAGAAGCTCCTCCAGTTGAAGAGCCACCTCCACCTCCAGTGCCCGAGCCAGAACCGCAGATAGAACCTGAGCCACCTCCCCCAGAGCCAGTTGAAGTACCTGAAGCTGTTGTTTTGGAGCCAGAAAAGCCTAAACCGCCTAAGCCACCGGAGCCTAAGCCTCCTAAACCTCCAGACCCTAAACCAGAGCCTCCTAAAGAGCCTGAAAAGCCTAAGCCCCCTAAAAAAACGAGGGAACAGCGCCTAGCTGAAATGCGTAATAGTACGACTAAAATTAAAAATCCTTCGCGTAGAGAAGCGCCTAAAAATAATGGGCGAACTGATATGCGCCCTAAGGATTGGGAGAAGCTCTTAATGCAAGGTTATAAGCCAGGCGCTACTAATAAAGGTCTAGACGCGAGCGAAGAGGCGCGCTGTCTCGCTCTTATTCGTGAGGCGTTTTTCTCTAAGTGGGATAGACCAGCGTGGACCAGTTCACTTAGGATGATGCATTTAACGGTTAATTTTGGTCCTGGTGGTGAAGTTCGCGGCTATAATTTAACTCAGAGCTCTGGTGATTCTGCAGCTGATAGATCGGTTCTCGCGGCGGCTAGTCGAGTAAGTCGTGTTCGCGGCTTGTCGCGCTCATTTTTGGATAAAATCAAAAATACTGTTACTGTTCGCTTTGAAGTAACTCCAGAATAGATTATGTTTATTTTTTCTGCTCTTTTAGCGTCGGCGTTAACTGTAATACCTCTCGAAGGGGTGGTGGGCAATCGTCTTTCAGCGCGAGTCGAATTTGATGCTTATAATGTAAATGTAGGCGATCCGATGATTCTAACGGTCGATTTTATTGGTGAAGCTGATTTTGGAGCGTTACATCCGCCAGAGCTTTCGGGGTTTGTCGATTCGTCGGTTTGGAAAGTTGACGATAAAAGTGCGAAGACTGATACTTATAGAGATGCTAGAAGAATAATCTATAGAGTTCGCCCGATTAAAGAGGGTAATATAGATTTTCCCTCTTTAACATTTTCGTATAAGCATCATTTAACTGGTGAAACGTTAGAAGTTTCTACTCTCGCTATGCCGGTACATTCTAAAAAATCTTCCCAAGTCGCGCTTTCAGGGCTAGATGATATGAATGTATCATTACCGTTACCTGATGGTATTATAGTGGATTTATCCAAGAGCCAATGGAATTCTCAAAGCGCTATGGGCGAGGACGAGCTCTTTTCATGGCGTAGAGCGTGTTCTTTAGCTAAGGCCGAAGAATTTAAAAAGTTTAATTTTCCTGAAGCTCGCTTAAATGAAGCTGCGTGCGAAATTCTCGCGAGTAATTGGGCGAGGGCGTTATCAATATGTTCTTCATTAGAGTGGAAAATTGGCCAAACGCCAACTATAGAGCGCGGCATAATTGCCGCGATTGCGCTTAAAACATCTAATCCAGACGCGGAGCTACCGATGTGGAGGCGAGTAATGCGCCCAGTATTGATCCATTCGTGGAAGGGTCGCGCGCTTTATACTTTAGGCGCTATTCTTGCAGTCGCGGCAGTATTTTTTATTTTAAAAATGATACTTAGAATAGTCGTATGTTTTGCAGTAGTCGTTTTATTAACTCAAAGTGCATTTGCGATTGATCCATTCGCCGAGTTAGACCGTATGCATGAGGAGATGATGCGTAGGATGAATTCTATGATGTCCTCGCCTGGTGGTGGATTCAGGAAATTGATTGTCAATGGTGTTGAAATCAAGCCTCCTAAAATAACAGCTAAAGTTTCGTCTGATAAGACGGAGCTTACTGTTGGTGAGAATTTTAATTTGTTAGTATCTCTCGAAGTTCCCAAGGATTGTACATTAGATCCAGACTTTAGTTCTTCACGGCTATTAGGGCTTAAAGTCCTTGGAAATCCTGAGAGG
>JAGBTH010000054.1 GCA_017631385.1 Kiritimatiellia bacterium | reverse complement strand
AGGCTCGTAGGACTTCTCCTGCCAGCTCTGGTGGCTGCCCTGCTGAACGGTGACGATATCCCACTTGTCGGCCTTGAGCATCCTTTCGATATTGCTGGACGGACGCTTTTTGTTGTTGAGAACGAGCTGATCCTTGAAAGGCTCCTCGCCCTTCTTGCAAGAAACATAATCCCAAGTAACCAAATAATAATTCTTCTCAGGGTGATTTAAGTTGGCAGCGTGCTTATCGAGCGTGCAGCCACCGATATAAAGCGAGCAGAAATCAAGAGGATAGCCGAGATCCTTAGCTACCTTGGGCATTTCCTTACCTACACAAATAGAGAACGAGTTACCAATCGCGAGAACCTTAAGAGGCTTTTCGCACTTGGGAGCAGCATTAGAAGTTACAGTTACGATTGCGGCCGCGGCAGCAACAATGGTCGTCATGAATTTAATGGACTTTTTCATTTTATTTTCCTGTTTTTGTTTGTTTTAAATTCTATCAGCGTTTTCTCAACTCGTTGGCTATTTTCTTCATCAGAACAGCCTGAGGCGAATCTATCTTAAGATACTTCGGTGAATAGTTACACTTAGTTACGTCGACATCAAAAAGCACTGCTGTCCAGAGAAGACCTTGAAGATACTCGCCCTGCCAGTTGAAATGAAAAACATCACCGCTAGGCCACGAAAGCCCAGTTTCCTTTTCAACACCATTAGGCCACCATTCAGCAGGCTTCGAAAGCTTCTTGAAATCAGCGGAACCAACAATGTCATTATTAGACTTTTCAGTATACTTTACGGGCAGCTCCTTACGATAACGCTGAACAGCCTCGCCAGTTGGGATTACTTGAAGATTGTGAGCTTTAGCGAATTTATCATAAGCCTTTTCGAGTTTGACGAACATTTCGTCTTGATTCATCTTCCAAAGCCTTAGACGCTTATCCCATGGGGTGTATGACCACGTCTGCTGAACATAGATTTTAGCTTGCGGAGCACACTTCTTAATCATATTGATAAGCTTAGTACCATGAGGCTCATAGGTCTTCTCCTGCCAACTTTGGTGGCTACCTTGCTGAATAGTAACAATATCCCACTTATCAGCCTTAAGCATTCTTTCGATATTACTTCTAGACTGCTTACCCCCATGCTTACCTTTAACCATAGCCAAGGCGTCCCTGAACGGCTCATCGCCCTTCTTACATGAGACATAACTCCAGTTAATCCGATACGCGTTATCATCGGGATTCTTCAAATTAGCAGCGTGCCTACTAAGCGTACAGCCAGGAATGTACATAGAGCAAAAATCTAAAGGACAATCAAGATCGGCGGCAATCTTCGGCATCTCCTTTAAAAGACAGATTGAAAACGAGTTGCCGATAGCTAGAACCTTAAGAGGCTTATCGCGCTTTGGAGCGGCGTACGATGTTGCACCAATAAACGCGGCAACAACCGCGAGAAACATCGTAATTACATTCTTTAACAACTTCATTGTTTATTCCTAATTTTCAATTTTTAGAATCGGTACAATTATATCACATTTTTACTTTATATGGAAAGCCCAGGGCATACCTCATTTGAATCGGGATTCGTCCATTCGTATGGGAAAGTGGCGCATTTATCAGGCTTAACCGCATGAATCATACAAAGATTATCTTCGGTAAGATAAACGCACGAACCATCAGGACGACTTTTTAAAATTAAGCCCTTTCGATCTGGAGCGACTTCAGTTTCGGTAGCGATAAAATCGTCATCGCTAAAGCCGAGATATTTAGCTATTCGCGATATCTCGGCTTCATTAACCCGAACAATTCCGTTTTTAATACGGCAACACGCTCCGCACTGACGACATTTAAACGTCATGTCGCACTATTAAAGCGAGGCGAGCAAACCGCCGCAAAGTATGAGGTGCTTCTCTCGATCCGAAAGACGAGTCTTAAGCGCGATTTCGCCCTTCTTCGTCTTAAGTTTAAGTACACCGTCACCCTCTACCGCTTCACGAATTCCTTTAAGCTCGAACTTTTCGCCCAGAGATACCTTATCATAATCAGAGGCATTTACAAACTCAAAAGGAACAATGCCGAAGTTAATTAAATTAGCGCGATGAATACGCTCGATAGACTTCGCAAAGACAGCCTTTACCCCGAGATACATCGGGCACAACGCCGCGTGTTCACGGCTGGAACCCTGGCCGTAACTCTCGCCAGCGACAATTACATTAATAGCGCCCGCCGCCTTATTAGCTAAGCAGTTATCATGAAACGCGCTATCGCAAGGCTCGAATACGAATTTAGCGTATTCGGGGATATTAGAGCGGAATTTAAGTCGCGCGCCAGCCGGCATAATGTGGTCAGTTGTAATCTTATCGCCTACCTTAATCGCGCATACTCCCGCATACGACTCGGCGAGCTTTTCGCCTTTAGGTACTTGGGCGATATTAGGCCCACGGACAATCTTAGCACCCCTTACGCCCTTACCGGCTGTTGAGCGATATAAAAACATCGAATCATCAATCGGGAACTTTTTAGGGCTAGGAACACTAGCGACCGGATTCAATGTCGGCAATTCAATCTTACCCGTAAGCGCTGACGCGGCAGCTGTCTCAGGTGATACGAGATAAACGCCCGCCGACTTAGTACCACTACGCCCCTCGAAATTACGGTTATTAGTTCTAAGAGAAATCGCTCCTGTTCTCGGGGACATGTGCGCACCGATGCAGAAGCCGCACGCGTTCTCAAGCATACGGCAGCCCGCACGATGAAGAATCCCTAAAGAACCATCCTTAGCGAGCATGTCAATAACCTGTCTCGAACCGCAGGCAATACCAACTTCGACATCGTCAGCTACATGCTTACCCTTTAGATAAAGAGCGACCGTGCGAATATCGCGGTAAGAAGAATTAGTGCAAGAGCCAATCATAATCTGATTAACCTTCTTACCCTTCATCGATTTTACCGTTACGATATTACCAGGACTATGAGGAGCGGCCATCAATGGCTCAAGCTTAGAAAGATCTATCGTAAATGTATCATCGTACTTAGCGCCCTTATCAGGAAGAATCTCGACAAAATCCTTCACACGACCCTGAGCCGCCAAAAACTGCTTAGTTACCTTATCCGATGGGAATACGCTCGTTGTAACACCAAGCTCAGCGCCCATATTCGTAATTGTAGCGCGCGAGGGAACATCAAGCGTCGCGACCCCAGGTCCAGTATACTCGAAAATCCAACCGACATTACCCTTAGTACCGAACTTCTCCAAGACCTTTAGAATAACATCTTTAGCGCTTACGCCCATTTTAAGCTTACCCTTAAGAACTATCGCGCGAACCTTCGGCGTAGGAATATGAAATGCGCCACCGGCCATGGCAACCGCTATATCAATACCGCCAGCACCAATCGCAATCTGACCGATACCGCCACCCGTAGGAGTATGAGAGTCAGATCCTAAAAGCGTAGTACCAGGCTTACCGAAGCGCTCAAGATGAAGCTGATGGCAAATTCCATTACCAGCCTTAGAATAGATGATGCCGTATTTCTTAGCTACCGACTGCAAAAAGTCATGGTCGTCAGCATTCTCAAATCCAATCTGAACGGTATTGTGATCAACATAGCTGACCGAAACATCAGTTTTAACGCGGCTTACCCCCATTGACTCAAACTGCAAATACGCCATCGTACCTGTGGCATCTTGAGTTAATGTTTGGTCAATGCGAATACCTAACTCAGAATCTTTAGCCGCATCACCTTCTACAAGGTGAGAGGCAAGGATTTTTTCTACGACATTCATCTTATTATTCATATCAACAATACCTTCTTTGTAACAAATTTTCTCTAATTAAAGACCTAATCTCTCTAAAATTCCAATTAACTGCTTCTTAACCTCAGCCATCGAAAGATGCGCCTTAAAGAATTCATACGCAGCTTCATTATAACTCTCTCGATTATCCCAATCAGCGCGGTATTCCTCAACCGCCTTCACGATTGCCGCCGCATCTCCCGCAGGAACGAACTTGATCGCTTTACAATTCTTAGCTTCTTCTGGATAGCCAGTACAATACTCATTTATAACAGGACGCGCACATCCCATCGCTTCGAATATCTTATTACCAATTACGCGAGAAGCTTTTTCGGTAGTCCCAAAAACACCTAAAACTACATCGGCTTTATAAATCACCTCAGGAACCTTAACATACGGAACCTTATCAAGGAACGTTATATTCGAAATTCCCTCTGCTAGAGCCTCAGTTTTAGCCTTATAAGCGCCCCAGCCTAAAAGATCCCAATGAATTCCCTTACCCTCAGTCATTCGAGCGGCTTCGACAATATACTCCATACCGTGCAAAGGAATATATGCGCCATGATAAAGAACTCTAAAATCAGTTCCTTCGCGCTTAGGAGTAGGACCAGGCTTAAAGACCGTTTCATCAGTACCAGTAAATAATGGCGCCATTTTCTCTCGCGGAACCGCGAACTCACGTTCACAAAAATCAACGTGACAGCTCGTATCCCATGTTACAAAATCAGGCGCATGCATCATTTTTTTCTCAAGAGCGTGAAGCTTTTTAGCGCGAGGTTCGTCAGCTTTCCACTTCCTTTGTTCAAGCACTTTTTTATCCCACGCCGAAATCATTGGATCAAAGAGAACCTTAACTCCATTTCGCCGCGCCCAACGGCACGCAGCTAAAATATCACGCTGACGACAAACAGGAACCCATACGAGATCCGGCTTAACCTTACGGCTTAAACCGCGCAAGACCGCTTCAACATCACCAAAACGCGGCGAAAGAATAACATCAAAAAACTCAACATTCCAACCAAGCTCACGAAATAACGCGATATTAACACGATTGCGCGAATAACCATGGTCAAAGCGCCCCCAAAACAGCACAGTCTTTTTAGGGACTGTCCCCGTATTTACAGAGGCTTTCGCTTTAAGCTCCTTCCAAGCTAAATAAATCGTAAGAAGAGCGAAAATCGCAATCATCATCTCCCCACCCTCTTCAAGAGCAGTACAAAGAGACTGAGCTTTAGTAACACCATCTTGAGACTTAGAAAGCCCGTGCGCATGACCTAACCAAGATGGAAGCCTATCTGAAATTTGGACTATAACGCCACTCGCGCCGAAACACCCCCAAGCCCACGCTGAAGGCTTAAGTTTAAGGACACCATCAAACCAGAACTGAACTAAATAAGCAAAGCCCGCGGCGAAAAAGCCAAAGAAAAGCCCAAAATAACCGACAATCAACGCCTTCATCCCGAATGGAACCTCACCATTCGTGATAACGCGCATCTTAAATGGAGTTCCGTTTAATGGCTTACCATTAGGACGAACTAAACGCCCCGAAATGAGCGAACCATCCGAGCCGACATAATCTGGATACAAGTAACTTAAAAGCGCGTTATGAAGATCCAATTGCTTTACAATCGCCATAATAACAACGACTGTAACCATTAACGAAAGTGTAATCCTACGCTTTCTAGAACCATCGAAAGGACACTTCCACCAAACTAAAGGAATTATAGCTGCGAATAATGGGAGCGTCGCCAACTCAAAAGGCGATCTCCCATTATTATCAAAACACGCTACTAGGCACTTAGGCTCCATTACCGCCCAAGCGCCTAGAAGACACAATAACGCTACAACAAAAACTATCGGGGCTGCTAGCCAACCGCGATTAGACCGAATGCCAAATCCCATGACGAGCCTCCCTTATAGAAAAGTTATTAGTGCTGATTGTAAGTGGAGTTAACTTCTTCCCAAGTACGGGTTGTAAAGAACTTCGCAATCGCCGTATCATATTCGGCAGTATGCGCGAAAGCCTTCTTCATAAGCTTAAAGCGCGTATCAAGCCCGAGAG
This sequence comes from Kiritimatiellia bacterium, assembly GCA_017631385.1. Lineage (GTDB taxonomy): Bacteria > Verrucomicrobiota > Kiritimatiellia > RFP12 > UBA1067 > UBA1067. The sequence continues at coordinate 1,327 of JAGBTH010000054.1, read as the reverse complement.
TACCGCCATGGTTAGCGAGTTCCTCGACGAGATTACCGTAATCAAGAGGATCTGTGACAGACGCAACGCGGAGATAGTTCTTAGCGCTCGCACGAACCATGCAAGGTCCGCCAATATCAATATTAGTACGAGCCATCTCAGGCGTTACACCTTCTTTAGCGACAGTCTCACGGAAAGGATAAAGGTTTACAACGACCATATCAAGCGCATTGGCATCAAGACGCTTTAAATCATCCTGATGAGCATCATTGTACTTCTCAGAAAGGATACCGAGATAAATCTTAAAGTCGAGCGTCTTAACTAAACCGCCCTGCATTTCAGGCTGACCAGTATAATCCGAAACAGCTACGAGCGTACCTTCAGCCGCATCACCAAGAATTTCCTTAATCTTGGTGTAAGTTCCACCTGTTGAATAAATCTTAACGCCAGGGCAAGCCTTAACGAGCTGAGGAACAAACGTCTCGAGCCCAGTTTTATCACTTACGCTCATAAGAACATTCTTTACCTGGACACGATTGTCGATTTCTGTAACGATATTAAGCGCCATTATTATTCTCCACTTAGAGGTTATATTTGTATTATTATACCATATTTTGCATTTAATTTGTCAATTTGGAATATCCCCATTTTTTTAATCTTCTCCAACTAAACAAGAATTTTCCGCACAAGATTCTCACTTTATAAAATACACTAAAAAACCGCCCACTTTCCGTTATTTTCTTATCACTTTTCTCCCGTGGGGACAGGCCCCCTTACCCTTTTCTTCATCGTTTTCTCATTGTTTTATTCATTGGGTTCGGTTCCTTTCTGTGCCGCGCGTTCTGCGTCAATCCTATTCGCCGCCTTTGGAGTTGAACGCGGCGGCAAGAGCGATAGCCTCTTCCTTCGTGAACTCTCCAGTTATGACAAATTCACCCATATCGATTTCCTCCAGTATGATGGGGGCAGCCACAAGTTCGCCATTCACAACTATTGCAAGCGCTCGCCCTCGATTAGAGGAGTTCTTCGCGCCATGTGCCTTGTAGTCGCGAGTCAGTCGTGCAAGACGACCGCGTCCTTCCGGCGTCAGTTTGGCGGAAACTTCGTAGAAGCCCTCGTTGAAGGGCAATTGGGACGCTCGTGCCGATACAAAGTCGTCCATCGACAACTCCACATCATCGCAGACATAGCAAACGGAGTCATCCTTCCCTCTTACGCGCATGAGTCTGTAGCCTTCAATTTGCGGAGCCGCCGCCAGCACCTCGTCCGTCAATCGTCCGTTCGCCTTCATTTCGCGTTGAAGGCGGTTGTTTTCGGGGTGGCAGAGACGGAGTTCAAGCGTAGCCGT
>JAGBTH010000053.1 GCA_017631385.1 Kiritimatiellia bacterium | reverse complement strand
GCGCTTTTGACGGAGTGTAAAGCCGCTGGTGTAGCTCCTGATTTCATCTCTTGGCATCAGTATACCAACCATCCTCAAGCGATTATGACTTCGATTGAGAAGGGGCGTAGCCTTTGCGATGAGTACGGATTTAAGGATTGCGAACTTATCATAAACGAGTGGCATTATCTAGGGCCGCGCGGTTGGGGCGGGGTCTGGTCGAGCGATCCTGAGATTCTCGCTAAGACTTGGCAGGGCCCTGGTTCTCATAACGGTATTGATTCGTCGTGCTTTAATCTTACGGTCCTTTCGAAGTTCCAGACTTCCAAGCTCGACCAGGCGTTTTACTACGGCTGCTTTTACACCGGAGCGTGGGGGTATAAAAATTCATTCGGCAACAAGTACAAGATTTACCATGGGCTTAAGATGTTCAGCTCGATAGTTCACTCTCTGTCGACGATTTGCGAATCGAAAGGCGAGGGGACCGTAACCGTTATTGCCGGCAAGAGCAAGAACGGTAGAAGTAGGGGTATACTCGTTACCGATTATATGGGTACAGATAAGGAGATTGTCGTAAAGATCGACGGCGTCGAGGACGGCCGTCAGTGCTGGGTTATCGCCCACGATAACGAGCGCGACTTTGAGCCGGTTTATGTGCCCTTCAACGACGGTAAATTAGTCCTGAAAAAGACAACCGAAGGCAGCGCCGCATTTACAATCTGGTTCTGAAATTAAACTTCATTGTTTAAGTTTTTTTAAAATAATGCATTCATCGGAAAATGAGGAAAGCGGCCTTTTATGGCGGCTTTTTAAACTGAAGGAAAATAGAACAACGGTTCGTATCGAGATTGTCGCCGGAATTACCACGTTTATGACGATGGCATACATTCTCGCTGTCAATCCCGCGCTTTTGTCGGCATCTGGCATTCCGCGCGGCGGCGTTTTTATGGCGACGTGTCTTGCGGCGGTTGTCGGCACGCTTTGTATGGCGTTTATGTCGAATCTGCCGTTCGTTCTCGCGCCTGGTATGGGACTTAACGCTTTTTTGACGTATGGCGTTTGTCAAGCAATGGGTTATAGCTGGCAGTTCGCTCTTCTGGCTGTATTCGTCGAAGGACTTGTTTTTTTTGCGCTTTCGCTTACTCCCGTTCGAGAGTCGATTTTTAACGCCATTCCTGTTTGCCTTAAAAAGGCTGTCGCTGCAGGCATAGGTCTTTTTATCTGTTTTATAGCGCTGCAGACTTCTGGAGTAATCGTAGACAACGAAGCGACTCTCGTTAGCATAATTGACTTTAAGACGGCGGATTTTCATACCTCTGGTATTTGCGCGGTGCTAGCTCTTTGTGGCACTGTATTAAGCGCGCTTTTGCTAGTAAAAAACGTGAAGGGTGCAATTCTTATTGGAATTCTCGCGACATGGGGTATTGGTATGCTTTGTCAGATGACGGGGCTTTATGTACCAAATCCCGCGGCGAATTATTTTTCTCTTTATCCCGATATGACGATAGCCGGGTTCACTCAGAATTTCTCCGAGTTCGCCCGAAGCGCTGGCGCGCTTTTTGATTCGTCTAGCTGGACTCATTCGACTAAGGATGGACGGGTTATCGCCTCCGGATGGGAGCTTATTAGATCGTTCGACTTCTTCGTCGTGATGTTCGCATTCTTTTTTGTCGACCTTTTTGATACGCTCGGCACGCTTATCGGCGTTTCGATGAAGGGCGGGTTTCTCAATAAGAACGGGCGTCTACCGCGTATTTCCGGAGCGCTTTGCGCCGACTCAATCGCGACTTCAGTCGGTGCTGTATTAGGAACGTCAACGACGACGACATTCGTCGAGTCGGCCTCTGGCGTTATGGCCGGCGGGCGCACGGGACTTACGGGCGTGACATCGGCCGTTCTTTTCGCGATGGCGATCGTTTTAGCACCCGTATTTCTTGCTATCCCGTCTTTTGCGACGGCGCCTGCGCTGATTCTTGTCGGCTATATGATGCTTTCGAGTTGCGCGGACATCAACTGGAGCGATGCTGGCGAGTCGGTTCCGGCGTTTCTTGCGGTTGTCGCTATGCCGTTCGCTTATTCTATATCCGAGGGAATTATGTTCGGCGTTATTTCGTATACCGTCATCAATTTTTTCGTGGGAAATTTTAAGCGCATTCATTGGATTATGTATGTCCTTACGCTGGTATTTATCGCGAAATATATATTTATGTGAATAATACTATTAGAGTAATTAGAGTAATTAGTAGACTAAGTTTTATGAGTATGATATAATTTCGACTACAACAAAGGAATAATAAAGAAATAAAGAAGGTAGTAGTTAAATGAAAGCAGATACTAAATATGTATATTTCTTCGGTGCTGGTCAAACCGAGGGCAATACGAATATGCGTGAACTTCTCGGCGGTAAGGGTGCTAACCTCGCTGAGATGGCGGGTTTAGGACTCCCGGTTCCTCAGGGCTTTACGATTACGACTGAGGCTTGTACGCGTTATTATGATGATGGTAAGAAGGTTGGCGATGATATCGTAGCTCAAGTGATGGAGTATATCGATAAGCTTGAGAAGTCGGCTGGTAAGAAGTTCGGAGATACTAAAAATCCGCTTCTCGTTTCGGTTCGCTCTGGCGCGCGCGCGTCGATGCCGGGTATGATGGATACGATTCTTAACCTTGGTCTTAATGAAGAGGTAGTTGAGTCATTAGCTGAGCAGACTAAGAATCCTCGTTGGGCGTGGGATTGCTACCGTCGCTTTATTCAGATGTTCTCTGATGTAGTTATGGAGGTCGGTAAGAAGTATTTCGAAAAGCTTATCGATGAGATGAAGGAGAAGAAGGGCGTTAAGCTCGATGTTGAGCTTACGGCTGAAGATCTTAAGGAACTCGCTACTCAGTTCAAGGCTGAGTATAAATCCAAGATTGGTAAGGATTTTCCGTCTGACGCTAAGGAGCAGCTTTTTGAAGCGATTAAGGCTGTATTCCGCAGCTGGGATAATCCGCGCGCCAACGTTTATCGTCGCGACAATGATATTCCCTATAGCTGGGGTACTGCCGTTAATGTTCAGATGATGGCGTTCGGTAATCTTAATGACGAGTCGGGTACGGGCGTAGCGTTTACTCGCGATCCTGCGACGGGCGAGAAAAAGCTCATGGGTGAATTTCTTATGAACGCTCAAGGCGAAGACGTTGTAGCTGGCGTTCGCACTCCAATGCCGATTGCTAAAATGGCTGAGGTTATGCCAGATGTCTTTAAGCAGTTTCAGGATATCTGCAAGAAGCTCGAAGCGCACTATCGCGATATGCAGGATATGGAGTTTACGATTGAGAATAAAAAACTCTTTATGCTCCAAACGCGCAATGGTAAGCGCACGGCTAAGGCGGCCCTTAAGATCGCGTGTGACCTCGTTGATGAGGGTATGCGCACTGAAGAAGAAGCTGTATTGATGATTGATCCGCGTAATCTCGATACGCTTTTACATCCTCAGTTCGATATTGTCGCTCTTAAGAAGGCTCAGCCGATTGGTCGCGGTCTCGCGGCGTCGCCGGGCGCTGCTTGCGGTAAGATCGTATTTACGGCGGCAGATGCTAAGGCGTGGAAGAGTCGTGGCGAGAAGGTTGTTCTCGTTCGTCTCGAAACTTCGCCCGAAGATATTGAGGGCATGAAGGCGGCTGAGGGTATTCTTACAGTGCGCGGCGGTATGACTTCGCACGCGGCGGTTGTTGCGCGTGGTATGGGCGAGTGCTGCGTTTCGGGCTGCCAGGAAATCATCATGGATGAGGAGAACAAGAAGTTCGTCCTTTCGGGTAAGACCTTCAAGGAGGGCGACTGGCTTTCTATCGATGGCTCGACTGGTAATATTTATGATGGCGTTATTCCGACGGTTGATGCGTCTATCGTTGGTGAGTTCGGTCGCATTATGATGTGGGCTGATAAGTTCCGCAAGCTTAAAGTTCGCACTAACGCCGATACGCCGCGCGACGCTAAGAAGGCTCGTGAACTCGGCGCTGAGGGTATTGGACTTTGCCGTACTGAGCACATGTTCTTCTCTCAAAGCCGTATTACGCCATTCCGTGAGATGATCTGCTCTGATACAGTCGAAGAGCGTCGTCTCGCTCTTGCGAAGATTCTACCTTATCAGCAGGACGACTTCGAGCAGCTCTTCGAGGCGCTTGATGGCCAGCCCGTCACGATTCGCTTCCTCGATCCGCCGCTTCATGAGTTCGTACCTCATACTGAGGATGAGATCGCGCTTTTAGCTAAGACGATGCATAAGCCGATTAGTCGTATTAAGGATATCATTGATTCACTTCATGAGTTCAATCCGATGATGGGTCATCGCGGTTGCCGTCTGTGCGTAACGTATCCTGAGATTGCTGTTATGCAAACTAAGGCTGTTATCCGCGCGGCGATCGCTGTTCAGCGTCGTCATAAGGGTTGGAATGTTAAGCCTGAGATTATGATTCCTCTTACAGGCGATCTTAAGGAGTTTAAGTTCGTTAAGGATATCGTCGTTCATGTTGCGAATGATGAGATTCAGGCGGCTGAGATTAAGCTCAACTACGAGGTCGGCACAATGATCGAAGTTCCTCGCGCGGCACTTTGTGCGGGCGAGATAGCTGAAGAGGCTGAGTTCTTCTGCTTTGGTACGAACGACTTAACTCAGATGACATTCGGCTTCTCGCGCGATGATGCCGGTAAGTTCCTTAATTCTTATTATGATCATAAGATTTATGAGAATGATCCGTTCGCGAAGCTCGACCAGGAAGGCGTTGGTAAGCTTATGGAGATGGCGGTTGTCAACGGTAAGGCTACTCGTCCGAAGATTCATTGCGGTATTTGCGGTGAGCACGGGGGAGACCCGACCTCTGTTGAGTTCTGTCATAATCTTGGGCTCGATTATGTAAGTTGCTCGCCATATCGCGTACCGATCGCGCGACTCGCGGCGGCTCAGGCGGCGCTTAGAAAGCAAAGTTGAGTATAAGGTAAAACTAGTTATAAAGGATAAAAATTGGGCGCTGGCTATTTAAAATGGCTGGCGCCTTATTTTTTAACGGTGCTTTAGTTGTATTTTGCCGCGTAGTATAGTATAATTTCTCTTAAGTGAGAATACTTTTTCTATTTATAGATGGCGTTGGTATACGTGATGCAGCGGCGGATAATCCCGTTAATTCGGAGGTCTGCCCGACCTTGTGTCGCCTTATAGCTAAGCATTCTAAGAGAATTGACGCGTGTCTTGGCGTTGAAGGTTTACCTCAATCCGCGACAGGTCAGGCGACAATGTTTACAGGCGTTAATTGTTCTAAGGCGATGGGTAAGCATTGCGAGGGTTTTCCAGGGCCGTCGTTAAGAAAAATAATTGAAGAGAATAATTTATTTCTTCAGCTTAAAAAGCGTGGTAAAAAGGTCACGTTCGCTGATGCGTATTTAGTTGATTCGGCTGAGGAGTTAGAAGCGCGTCGTTATAAGTCGGTAACTACAGTAATGGCGCTCACAACGCCTGAAGTAATAACGACGGTTGATGACTTGATGGAAGACGCCGCGCTAATGCAGGATTTGACGCGCGAGACTATTCAGGATCGTTATCCCGATATTCGCGTAATTCCACCACAGCGCGCGGCGGAACATCTTTTCTCGATTGCGCGAGAGAATGATTTTACGCTTTATGAGTATTTTCAAACTGATGTCTCGGGGCATTCGCTAGATTATGCGCGTGCGTGCGCAGTTCTTAAGATGTATGATCGCTTTTTATCATCGCTCGTAAGGTTTACTGAAGCTGCGGGAATTACGCTAGTTATGACGAGTGATCATGGCAATATCGAAAATATGACCGAGCGTACTCATACGCTTAATCCAATTCCATTTATTGCGTTCGGACCGCGCGAGAAACAAATTCGAGATAGGGTCGAATCACTCATCGACGTAACCCCCGCGATACTTAACGCTTTTGATTTAATATGATTTAGACTAAATTCTCTCCTACGATTTTTTATGAGAGTGTGAACATTTAGGGCGGTGGTGTCGTTAATAATTATGGTATAATTTTAGAGTTTAAGAAGGATTTATAATGATGGAAGCATTGAACGCTAATAATCTGTATTGCTCGTATGGATCTCAGAGTGTATTAAAAGAATTTAACCTGTCTCTTAAAAAGGGTGAATTCGCCGCGCTCATGGGACCTAGCGGTAGTGGTAAGTCGACCTTTTTGCATGTTGCCGCGGGCTTGATCAATGCTGACAGCGGCGAGGTTAAGGTTGGTGGTGAAGATGTTCTTTTAATGAGTGATTCGGCCGCGGCGAAATTTCGGCGTCGTAATATTGGTGTTGTTTTTCAGGGGTATAATCTTTTACCTTCGCTTACTGTCGCGGATAATATAATTTTACCGAGTAAGCTCGATCATAAGAGTGTAGATAAAGATCGTCTTTTGGAGTTAATAGATAAGTTAGGGCTTAAAGGATTGGAGAAAAAGCTGCCTGGAGAACTTTCTGGAGGAGAGCGTCAGCGCGTCGCTATTGCTCGTGCTTTATATCCTAGACCAACTGTCATTTTAGCTGATGAGCCTACTGGTAATCTTGACGTTCCTACATCGCGCTTAATTTGCAATATTTTTAAGACGCTCAATTCAAGTGAGAATTGTGCGATATTATTGGTGACCCACGATCCCGTAGTTGCAGCGAGCGCGAGTAAAGTTCATTTATTAAAAGATGGGCGTATAGCTTCGTCTTTTGAGACGTTAGGTGATCCAGCCGCTATCTCAAGTCGTTATCTCGAAACTTATCGATAAAAGAGGGCGCAATGATTTTTAAAACGGTACTTAAATCGCTTTTGAATGGTAAGGCGCGTTTTATCTGCGCGGTAATTGGTGTAGCGGCGGCTGTTGGTGCGGTTACATTTATTACTTCGCTTTCGGCTACTAATTCTGCTCAAGCTCCATATCTCGCGAAGGAAGCTGTGCGCCCATGGAATTCATGGAAGATAGATGGGGAGTTCGGTTTTTCTCGGCGTGGCGGTAAAAGAACGATGCCTGCTCAGGTTAAAAATAAGGAAGATGTAAAAAAAGAATCGCGTCTTCCTAAATGCGATCTTAAAATGGAGCTCGTCGCGGTGACGATTGATTGTCGCCCTGGCGGACGCGCGTTGCAAGGTCCTCCAATGCGGGCGGTCATAGCGCGAGCGCCTAAAAAAAATCCGTATGAATCTACTAATCTTATAGAAGGGCGATGGGTTGATTTAGATTCTCTTGAGAGTGAAGTTGTTTGTACTCGCAATACATTAAAGAGGTTTAAGGGTAATGTATTGGCGAGAGTAGGTGATGTAGTTAAGTTCGTTGGTAGCGCAGGAACTATGAGCGCTAAAATCGTTGGTTTTTTAGATGATCAAAAATTACCGATGGGCTTCCCGGGCGTTTTCGCTAATAATGCCGCGTTTAATAATCTTAGTAATGAGAAAAAAGGTTTTATTTCTCTTTGGCGAGATAAAGTCGAAGGCGCGGCGATTTTAACTCCGACTTCCGAGAGAGTTGTTGAGGCGTTTAAGGGTGATGAACAGCGCAGGATGGATTATGCTAGACCATTAATGTTGGCGGCAGCTATTTTAACGGCGCTAGCGTTACTTGTAAATTCGCTTCTTCTTTCGGTTGAGGCTAATCGTAAGGAGCTCGCGATTTTAAGGACTATTGGATTGACGCGATTTGGAGTTATTCGATTCGCATTTATCGAATCTTTTATTGGTACTTTCGTTGGCGCGGCATTAGGTATTATAGTTTCAATGCTGGGGTTATATGTTTATGTTCATTTAGATTCGCAAGCGTTCCCTTCAGGTGTAGCTTTTAATTATCGTTTAATGATGATTTCGTTAGGCGTTGCATTTTTAATATCTCCTTTGGCAGTTCTTTTTGCACTAAAAAGCTTTTTGTTGGTAAAGCCTCTCGATGCGTTCGCGTCTCGTCCTCGGTCTCGGCGTTTAGGTATGGCTATTGCATTTGCGTTTGGATTTGGAGCATTCGTTGCTGTTGAAATTTGGGGCGCGAGTTTAATGCGTGGGTTCGTTCCCTCTGAGGAGTGGCCAGATGCTATTGTCTCACTCTTACCAGGGGGAGCTAGTTCATTCGATATTGAAAAGTTGCGCGATATAAAAGGCGTAAGGCGCATAAGTGAGCTTTTACCGCTTCAGGTTGATCTTCATCAAGGCGATAATAAAACAGAATCATCTAAACCGCCTAAAGGTCCAGCGTATCGTCCCAACGCGCTATTTTTGGGAGCTGAGTGGTTACCTGAGTTTAAGTTTGTGGAGGGGGATTATGATTCTGCCGCGAAATTAATACGCGAAGGTGACGCGTGTATTATTTCTCTTATGATGTCCCGCGCTTATTCGTTGCATAAGGGGGATAAGTTAAAGGTTTCAGTCGGGTCAAGAGGCGTTAAGACTTTAGTCGCTCTTCCTATCGTCGGTGTTGTCGATGTTAATTGGCACATGGTAACGAGCCGTGGGCTAGTTCGCGGCTTAAATGGAGCTAGCGGGATGACGGATGGCCCGGTTTTCGCGTCATTCGATACTATAGAGTCTCTTAATTCGCGTCCTGCCGCGCATGTTCGCATGACTCATTTATGGGTAGAGTATGAGAAAGATTTTCTTAAATCTAATGGAGTTTTCGGTTCGGCTCGAATAATTGAGCGCGAAATATCATCGCGTTTAGGTAATATTAATGATTTTACTGTTCGCTTGCATGCGCGTGATGAAATAGCGGATGGTACTTTAGCTCATGGCTCTAATCTTATTGGTCAGGCAGCTCGTGTTCCGTTTATCTTTTTGGCCATTTTAGCTATTGGCTTTATAGCTATGCTGGTTGCGGAGGCGGATGGATTAAAAAATGAGTATATCGTTTTACGCGCCGTGGGAGCAACGCGTAGCCAATTAGTCGCCCGCTTAGCGTCTGCCGCGTTTAAGACAGCGATTTTTGGGATTATTCTCGCATTGCCATTCGGCGCGTTAGCGGGATGGCTCTTCGCGATAAAAACGGCTTTGGTTTGGCCTGGCATGCCTCACTACTTCGTCGTTCCATGGCAGATTATCGCTGAGGGCGCTGTAGGAGCGGTTATATTCGCGCTTTTAGTAGCTTTACCAACGGCTATGATGATAATAAAGCGAGCGACTAAAAGAACTTCCGCTTAATCGATCTTTACTTTATAGGTGAAAGAATTGGCAGTTGCTGGTGAAAGACTTCAATTTGCCGTCATTTTAGACAAAAGTGTCGGCAGTTTAGGGTATATTTGACGGCACTTTTCGTAAAAGTGTCGGCAGTTTGAGTGCTTTCATACGCAGCAAAACTTCCTTTCATCTGCACCAGAGTCTAGTTTCACTTGCAATCGGTTGATTTTTCATCTGATTTTATTAGATTCTGCGTGCTTGATGTGTGTTGGCGAAATCGTCTATGATTAAAAGCGTTAAAATGGTATAATATAGGTGGTTTTTGACGGGATTTAAAGACTTATGAATGATTTAGCCATACAAGAATTATCTGATTCAGATGTTATTCGTTCGCGAATTTTTACGATTCGCGGCGTTCAGGTTATGCTTGATAGAGATTTGGCGGAACTGTATGGAGTTGCGACAAAGGTATTAAATCAAGCAGTAAAACGTAATAT
>JAGBTH010000007.1 GCA_017631385.1 Kiritimatiellia bacterium | reverse complement strand
TTCGGCTGCTTAAGGCGCATCAATTCAAACGCAGATTTAAGAGACTTCGCGTATGCTTCTGTCGGAGTCGTCAGCGAATGAAGACCGTTATTGAAATGTATTACATCGTACTTAGCTTCATCAAGATAAATAGACAATAGCGGCAAAAACGCACGGCTAGTCACACAATAACTCGAAACCCAATATGTGACATTCATCTTGCCGTTTAAAAGTTTGCGCACTTCGCCCTGATAACCGTTGCAGATTGAGTCACCGATAAGCAGAACACGCGGCAAATCCCTCGTCTCATCCGTAAGAGCGTAAGCGTACGAAATCGACCACTCTATATTTTCGTGCCCGCGACTGTTTTCGGAAACTGGACACATTTCCACATTGCCTAGCGCTATATAGGCAAATAGAATCGACAACAATAAAACAAGTTTCTTCATACCAATAGCTAGTGATTAGTCAGATATTTTTTATTTTCATTATGTAAGATATTATACTAAAAATTTTAAGTAAAAACTCTAAATTCCCCTAGTAAAGCCGGCTTCCGTAATTTCCGTGGTTAAAAATCCCGCGCCAAAATCTCACTTCAAAAAAACATCCTTAATCCGCCGCGGATTTTGATGCGCTTCTTAGCGTTGAATAATGCACCTAACTGACATTACTTACTAAATAACTCCATATACCAATTAGTCTCGCAGATTAACGCAGTCCCGTTTATATAGGTAATTATTTGAGATTCGTCACACGAACAATGAATTTTCAATACAACAGCAATACGTCCATCACCCAAATCAAATCTTAAATCCTTGGGATTTGCATCGTTCGCAAAGGCTTTTAATATCATCTCATTTAAATCAACATTGCACTTTAAGCCCTCTAACTCAACTTTATACTCTACTCTTCTTAAATCATCTTTTATTGTACTTATTGTATGTATGTTATTAAATCTGCGATACCCAATAACTTTTAAACCATCCAGTTTAAGATCACCGGACTGTCTACTATACGAATACCACTTATTCTTTGATGAGCACTGACCACTATGCCTACGACTGTATTTATCAACGAATTTAAAGCCCCACTCTTTTTCAAACTGTTTTAAGTCTTCTTCGCTGAATTTCTTATCCTTTTTAGGGATGTATCGCCAACTACTCTTCTCATAGCTACCAATATATTCCCATGTACCCATTATTACATTTTGGGTCGCCTCATCGAATTTCTCACCGGCTATCTTACGCGCTTTAAATTCCTCGTATTTTGCAATCTGCGATTTAACGGTAAAATCAACAACATTTAATGGACCATACGAAATAGTCAGCGCGAACGCGGCAAATATTAAAAATACGACGCGGCCCGAAAATCTACTTCCAAAGAACACCCCGATAGCTACTATCGCCATAAATATCGCGAATACAACGCTTAAATATCTTTCCGGAGTGAGCCCATAATTATCTATTCTTATCCAAAGCGCAATACCTTGCAAAAGTATTTGAGGAAGAATAAGCAGAGAACCAAAGCGATTAAAAAGGCGAAATACTTTACCATCATAAACAGCCGTAAGATAACGAAACGCCATCCATAACGCTGATGAAACAATTACCAGAAGATTAACCTCGCCATTAGGAAGCGACCATTTTGCCGCGCACTTTAGACAGAATACGAGCATTACTAATGTTAAAAGAAGATAAACGGGAAAAGCCACATACCCGACTAAAACCTTCCATATCTTCGGAGAATTAAAGCGTTCTTTCTTAGTTCCATAAGCTAAGGCAAAGGTAACAAATAAGGAACTTACGGACGAAAGCCATAATGTTTGATAAGCTTTACGACTTATTTCCAATTCCAACAATTCTTTAGTTGCAATAAAAACAAGGCTAACACCAAGGGCGAACACTAAAGTGGCGACACCAGCCGTCATAACCGAGAATGCAGCCATGGGAACTACATCGCGAGGCTCTTCGCGGGATGACGATAGAGCGAAAAGAGACAATGCCGCGATCGCGCCAAACGTTAAAGCGTAAGGATAAACAAAAACTTCATTATAATCAACCCACTCATAGAACGCACACGCCGCGGCAATAAAGAAAACGAATGATAACGCCTGCAAACCGTAAGCAACGCCGCGCTTAACAAAACCCGCCTCATAAAAAAGACCGAACATTACCGAAAGTCCGATCGACATCATCGACGCCAAAAGGCACGCCCCGCCTATCTTCTCTTCGCCAAAAGAACGATAGACAAGAGCATTTGAAAATATGATATTCAATAAGGCTAGCGCGCCCGCTATCGGGAATCGGAGAAATATTTGGGTTATAAGATCTTTAAACTCCGAAAACTTATCCCCGATTTTGTCAATAATTCTTAGCATACTAGCCTCCTGATTAAATTTACAGTGTTGCGCTCAACATTACCAATTATACCACTTTAACTCATAAAATAAAAGCGCGGCGTTTGATGAATAGTGCGAAAGCAAGGGATGTGCCACGAGTGAGGAGCGAAGTTTAGTAAGCGTCGAAAAGGCGCTCGTACGCAACTAGTGACATTTTTTAGATGCAGCTACTATTTTTTACCCGAAAGAGCTAGCTTAATAACAGTTTCAACATCAGCGACAGATGGATTCGATTGGATTACTTGTGTTACCATCTTATTCGCTGTCTCTTCGTTAAACCCTAGCGCAGACAAAGCTAAAATCGCATCTCGCAACATCGGAGCCTTATCATCATCCTTAGACGACCTCGAAGTTGATGCTAGAGCCTCTATAGCATTAACCTTATCTTTTAATTCGACACATATTTTCTCAGCCGTCTTTTTACCAACCCCTTTAATAGCTGAAATACGCTTAGCATTACCACTCGCTATCGCCAAAGATAATTCGCCTATCGATGACCCCGAAAGTATAGCTAGCGCAATTTTAGGGCCAACTCCGCTAACCTGAGTTAATTTTAGGAACATCTCGCGCTCAGCTGTCGTCGCAAATCCAAAAAGTATTTCATCATCCTCACGAACGCAATGCCAAGCTAAAAGCTTAACTTCGTCACCTTCATGAGGGAGTTTATCAAATGTTGAAATCGGAATAAAAAGCTCATACCCTACGCCAGAAGCCTCTACAACAACCCTGTCGAAAAACTTTTCAACTAACAATCCTTTAATATAAGCGATCATAAGGTAATCTTAGGCATCGAGCACTTCAGTAACCATTCCACGAGCTACTTTAGAAGCGGCAGTCTCGCCCATAAGCGTAGAAAGAATCACCAACGAAAAAAGCATAGCTGATCCTGGCGCCTGACCAGTAATGAAATTACCATCAACTACCACGGGGACATTGGCGCAAGGACGATCTAAATCAACAGAACACGACGGATAACAAGTTACATGAACGCCCGGCGGCAAAACGCCAGCCGAAACAAGAACTGTGGGAGCAGCACAGATAGCACATACTAAGCGCCGCGCCTGAGCATGGCGCGTAATCGCATCAATAACCTCAGGAGAATTGGCTAGATTCGTAGTTCCAGGCATCCCCCCAGGCAGAATTACAGCGTCCCACATTTCTTCGCCGAGGTTCGTTAAAAGAACATCAGCTCGCATAACAATGCCGTGAGCACTCTTAACATTAAGAGAATCGCTCACGGCAGCAGTAATAACATTAACCCCGCCTCGACGCAAGACATCGACTACCGTCACAGTTTCGATATCTTCAAAGCCTTCTGCTAAAAATACTACTGCGACGGGCGTGGCCATAATGTTACCTCCTTAGATTACGTTTTTAGCTTCGTTGCATTTGAGCTTACGACCAAGAATCTCCTTATCGCTCAAAGCCTTAACAGCGGCAGCCGCCTCATCCTTATTAGGCATGTGAACAAAACCAAAGCCTTTAGACTTATTATTGTAGCGATTTGTAATGATTCTAGCCGAATTAACCTTACCATAGGCCTCGAATTCCTTACGAAGAATATCCTCGGTAAGATCATAGCTTAAATTGCCGACATAAATCTCGATAGAACCGTCAGCAGGCGCCGGGTGACGCTTTTCAAACTTCTGAAATTCACCCTTAACATTCTTCTTGCCAAAATTCGCATTGGATTTCTTCGACGAAGAGAATATCTTAGCGACAATGACTCCAAGAATAATTCCAACTAAAAACGCTGCCGCCGCAACAATCAATGTCGGAACGAGATCATCCCCTTTAAACAACATAGCGATATTATCCATATTTTCCATTTTATTTTTACCTTTCTTCTTTTCTTATTCTTTTTCTTTCTTCTTCTTATTTTAGTCAGTTACTTCACATACTGCGAAAATCACCAAGCGATTTCATACGACTTGGATGACGCAGTTTTCTAAGTGCCTTCGCCTCAATCTGACGAATGCGCTCGCGCGTAACGTTAAAGAGTCGACCAACCTCTTCTAACGTACGGCTGTAGCCGTCGGAAAGACCAAAGCGGAAATCAACTACCTGACGCTCACGATCAGTAAGCGTCTCAAGAATATCACGCAATCTTTCCTTCAACAAATGCCCCTCAGTAACTTCGAAAGGATTTTCGCTCGTTACATCAGGAATAAAGTCGCCATAATACGCATCATCATTATCGCCCACCTTAGATTGAAGCGAAATAGGCTGCTGCGCCATGCGCTTTACTGTTCTAACTTGTACCGGAGGTATCCCCATCTCTGCTGAAAGCTCAGCTTCAGTAGGCTCGCGGCCCAATCTCTGAATAAGCTTCTTCTGAACACGCATCAGTTTATTGATCGTTTCGATCATGTGAACTGGAATACGAATCGTACGAGCTTGATCAGCGATAGCACGCGTAGCGGCCTGACGAATCCACCAAGTAGCATACGTAGAAAATTTATACCCACGCTTATACTCGAACTTCTCAACCGCCTTCATAAGGCCTGTATTGCCCTCTTGAATCAAATCAAGGAACGATAGACCTCTGTTCATGTATTTTTTGACGATTGAAATAACAAGACGCAAGTTCGCCTCGACCATCTTAGTACGCGCTATCTGACCAGCCTTAAGAACCTTACGCAACTCGCCAAACGTAGTTAAAAACTCGTCAGCCGGCATACCAAACAAAGACTCATACCTCACCATCTTCTCGCGGATTGTAGCGATTTCAGCATCACGCTTCTTCGAGGCCTTAGTCTTTTGGGCCGCAGATAATTTCGACACCAGCTGGCGATATGGTAAATAATACCGCTCATCAGCTTCGGCGCACAATGTTTCGAGAACCTTCTGCTTAAAATTCAAATCAAAAAACGTCTGCTTAAGCGCCGCGCGTGCATTAGAGAGCGTTTTTTCGGCTCCGCGAAGCTGAGCTGGCGAAGCATTCGACTTAGCTATCAAAGCGAGATACTTCTCGCTAGCTTCATGGAGACGCTTATCAACTTCCTTAATCTGCTTGCGGAAGCCAGGTATCAACTCCATATAGTCGTTACGCTTTTCCTCAAAACTATCAGTAACGATTCTATCAAATCGCTCGCTCTGACCCTCGAGCTTATCCAATAGCCTCATATACATCGGAGGAGTAAAAAGGAATCGGTTAAACATCTCGCGCGTTTTAACCTCAGCGTCTTCGATCGTCTGGCAAATGGAAACTTCTTCATCACGCGAAAGAAGCTGTACCTGACCCATCTGATGCAAATACATTCGGATAGGGTCTTCGATTATTTCAGACGGATGAGCTTTTACGGTTTTCTGATTCTTCGCTTCTACGAATTTTTTAACATCTTCTTCACGAAGAACCTGCACGCCTAGAGCTTCAAGAATCTTAAGATATCTATCAGATTGAATCGCATCAACAATATTAGACGGTAAAATCTGATTAAGCTCTTCGTACGTAATATAACCACCATTCGCCTCGCTACGATGCTTAACATCATTAATAACGTCATTAAGCTCCGTTTCACGAAGAATCGACATACCCTCCATAGAAGGTAAAATCGCATCTGCATCAATAGACGAATCTACATCATCAACAAAGCTCGGTAAGGGATCTGCTGATTCAAGATTCGCGTCATCCCCTTCTTCAGAGGCTTCCTCGCCACCTTCTTTTTGCTCTACTTCAGCCGCGACCTTCTCGGCATCCAACTGATCAGCATCTAGCTCAGCCTCATCAAAATCCTCTTCATCTGGATCTGAAAGTTTTTTACGACGTCTAACAGATTTAGCAGGAATTTCATCTAAATCAAAGTCATCCATCGACTCATCGTCAATCTCGTCTACTTCATCAGTAGCTACTTTTGTCGCACCTTTTTTAGACGTTTTCTTCTCAGAAACTTCATCTAAAGCAACTTTTTTCTGTCTTTTCGCTGGTTTTTTAGGTTTGGCCATATCTCTCCAGTATACAATTCACCCATTTGCACTTTGTCAAATTTACATTATTATATCATAAAATAATTGCGTTGTGTTATTTTTTTAACACATTTTGCTATAACTCGACATTTTTATCTAGCTACTCACGTACTGAGCGAGCCAATGTAAGACCCCATACGCGCCAAGCGCCAGCTTCTTTTAACGTTTTAGCACACTCCGAAAGAGTTGAACCTGTCGCCATAACATCATCGACTAAAAGAACAGTTCTACCCTTTATTTGCGAAGCATTATGAGCCTTAAATGTTCCTTTTACATTCTCTATTCTCTCTTCTTCGCTTAACCCGGCTTGACGCTTAGGATGACCACATCTAGCGACCGCATTCTCAATACATCGCCTATCTATGCGCTTAGCTAAAGCTCTCGCTAAATAAACACATTGATTATACCCTCGATCCACACGATGATATATCGTTATTGGCATTGGAATAACTACATCTACAGATGCGATATCATAGCGAGATCTCGCAGCCGCCTCTATCCAATCAACTAAATCCTCCTTAAGCCACAAGCCTTCTGCTGATTTATACTTTAAGAGAAGCTCTCTAGCCTCATCTACAAATCTTACAGCGCTCACTACAGCATCATAATGTGGTCGCCGCGTCTTACATTCTTCACATATAAAACCACCCTTCGCATCCTCCACACTACGCCCACAAACGCGGCAACAACCTTCTTGAGTTAAAAACTGGATGCGCATTAATGAGGCTGAGCAAATATATCGCTCAGCCCTATCGACTTGACCACCGCATACTTCACATCTGCGCGGCCAAAGTATATCTAATAGCTTACTTACCTTCAACCTTCTTAACTACTGAAGTGCAAGCCTTTAAAACTCCAGCGATATCTGCTAAATTCGAAGGAATTATCATCGTATTATTAGTTTTAGCGAGATTACCGAACTGAGTTAAATACTGCTGAGCGAGCTGCATATTAACCGACTCTAAGCCACCAGAACCATTAATCGCCTCGGCTACCTTACTAATACCAGTCGCCTGAGCTTCGGCTACAAGTAAAATCTCCTTCGCCTTACCCTCAGCCTCATTGATACGGCGAGCGCGCTCACCCTCTGATAATGCAATAGCCTCCTGCCTTTCGCCCTCAGCGCGGTTAATCTTAGCCTGGCGCTCACCCTCAGACTCCGCAATCATCGCGCGCTTCTCGCGCTCTGCGCGCATTTGCTTTTCCATCGCATCGCGAATCGTTTTAGGAGGCGTAATATTCTTAATCTCATAACGCGTAACCTTAATCCCCCAGGGATCACTAGCCTTATCGACAGCAGCTACTACCGCCGCGTTTATTGATGTACGCTCCTCGAAGCTGCGATCTAAATCAAGCTTACCCATCTCAGAGCGCATCGTCGTCTGGGCGAGCTGAGTCGTCGCGAATAGGTAATTACCAATACCATACGAGGCCTTAGCAGGATCCATAACCTGCATATATAAAATACCATCGACCGAAACAGCGATATTATCCTTAGTAATACATTCCTGAGGCGGAACATCTATCGCCTGCTCCTTAAGAGTATGGCGATAAGCGATACGATCAAAGAATGGTAAAAGGATATGAAAGCCCGCATCTAAAGTACAACGATACTTACCGAGACGCTCTACAATAAATGCGGTCTTCTGAGGAACAATAACTGCCGTCTTAACAATGGCGATAATAACTATTAACGCAATTATGCCAACAAACACCAATCCAGCATCAACCGACATAAATAACATTGGAATATTCATATTACTTCCTTTCTTTTATGCCTAACATCACCACATTACTAGTCGCTTTGTATCAGACAGCAAGGTCATCTGACTTGGCTATTTTTTTAGTTTCCACCAAACATCGTCTTATCAAAATTGAAAAATACAAACACAGGTAAAAACCCACCTTCATTAAAGCAAACAAGGCCAAACTGAAGTGAAGCTTTACGAGCTTTTGTAATAAATGAAGCCTGAACGCCATTACGCAAAGTATCAACCTCAGAATAACCAATTGCTACTTGAGCGCCAGATTTAACATTCTTAGCTTTATTTGCACAAACACTAACCTGTGCACCAGTTACAGTATCATTAGCCGATGCAATACCAAGCGCACAACCCTTAATATCCTTATCACCATTCTTAAACCACCAATCCCATGTGCATTCTGATTTTACAACAGAAGCGCAAGCCATAATAAAGAATATAACAAATAACTTTTTCATTTTATTTTCCTTTGCTATTGATTAACATAAGATATTGATAGTATCACATATTATAAAACTGATGTCAATTGAATTTTTAAAAACCAGATTTTATATACTTACTAACTTCTTTACATGGTAACCAGGTTTGATTTCGGCCTAAGAATGCGATTTTACCTCTAACTATAAGATTCGCCCCACTACGCCACATTTCGCAGTTATATGTCTTACCCTTCTTAGGGTCGGTAATCTTGCCGTCGTTAAGGCCCTTACCACCGCGCTTCATATCTCGGATAATCTGCAACCCTAAAATCTTAGGACTACCGGGTAACTTAGCTACTGCTTCTGGGTCTTTAAAAAGATGAACTACCCTACCAGAATAAACACCATCTTTTTCAGTAATCTGAACTATGCTCTTTTGGTCCTTAGTCTCATCATCAATAGTCGTCCAATAGCCTGTAAACTCCTTAG
>JAGBTH010000052.1 GCA_017631385.1 Kiritimatiellia bacterium | reverse complement strand
AATCATCTAGGAGATTCTGAAAGTAAACGCACGTCCCCTCCCCGGGGAGGGTAGAGGGAGAAATCTTGTACTCTTCTGTTATAGCTAATCTTTATGGGTAGTAAACGAACGTAATTTATTCGTTTACTTTTGGAAACCACACTTTTCGATGCCCAGTTCGTTTTAAGGGTGCAGTTCTTGCTAGTTTTTAGATAATTTGGTAAAATCTTCTTTGGACGGTAAATTTTTAAATTAACACTAATTAAACTAGAAACCTATAAACTAGGAGATAATAGAGATGGCCAAGAAATGCTGCAAGGGTAAGGGCGCATGCACATGCGACACCGAGTTCGTAGCGCCTATGAGCGTATTGTGGGAGCTTTATGGCGGTATTGGCGAGGAGGCTGATATCGTTGCTGTTGCGTGGGAGCGCGAGGACGGTAAGGTTTATCGCTATGATCTTCCGATTCCTGCTAATTTGAGCTCCGCGGCAGCTAAGGAAGTCTCTTACGTTGTTGAGCGTATCGCTAAGTTTATCGTTTGGTCTGCCGGTGGTTGGAAGCTTTATCTCGCAGGTCCCGACGCAGTTGTTAAGCCTGTAGCCAAGGCTTATACTAAGAAGGGCGCTCGTGCGTTTGATTATGACTTCTTTACTTCGATTTATGGTCGTCCTGTTGAGACGGTTATTCTTCCGCTCAATAAGATGCCTGAGATGAATGAGACCCCCGCTCTCGTTAAGACTGTTGCCGACGGTTGCCGTATTGGTTTTGACCTTGGTGCGTCTGACTTTAAGATTTCAGCTCTCAATAAGGGTGAGGTTGTATTTTCTGAAGAATTCCCGTGGGATCCCCGTAACAACGCAGATCCTGAGTATCACTATCAGAAGCTTACCGAGGGTCTTAAGGCTGCGGCTAATGCGCTTCCTCGCGTTGACGCGATTGGCGGTTCGACGGCTGGCGTTCTCGTTGGTCAGAAGATGGGCCTTGCTAGCCTCTTCCGCGCTGTGAAGGAGAAGAATCCTTCGAAGTTTGAGACGGCCCAGAATATGTTCTATCGTATTGAGAAGGATTGGGGCGTACCCTTCGCTGTTTATAATGATGGCGATGTTACTGCTTTAGCCGGTATGATTACGATGAATAAGAAGGGTATTCTCGGTGTAGCGATGGGCTCTTCGGAGGCTGTAGGTTACGTTGATCCTAAGGGTCGCATGACCGGTCGTATCTCTGAGCTCGCTTTCGCTCCTGTTGATTTTAATCCTCATGCTCCTAAGTGCGAGTGGTCGGGTGACGCGGGCGTTGGCGCGATGGCGTTCTCGCAGCAGGCTGTTAACTGGCTCGCTGAGAAGTATGGCTTTAAGTTCCCGAAGACGATGGCGTTGCCTGAGCGTCTTAAAGTCGTTCAGGCCGCTATGGAAGCTGGCGATGCTAAGGCTCTTAAGATTTATATCCAGATTGGCCGCTTCCTCGCTCATGCCATTCCGTGGTACAACGAGTTCTATGACTATGAGAATATGATGATCCTCGGTCGCGTCACTTCTGGTCTCGGCGGTGAAGTTATTCTTGAGACGGCTAAGACTGTTCTTAAGGATGTTTATCCTGAGTGGGCTGAGAAGATTGATATCTTTATGCCTGATGAGAAGGCTCGTCGTCTCGGTCAGTCTGTCGCCGCGGCTCAGATACCTGTTATCGGTAAGGCTCCTAAGGCGTCTTGCGCTTGCGCGAAGGCTAAGAGCGTTAAGAAGTGCTGCAAGGGTAAGAAGAAATAATTATTCTGCGGGGGGACTTACCTCCTAAATGGAAAGAGGAGTTTTTACCGCTAACGAAATCGATTCTGTTTTAGAGTCGATGGGAATAACCGACCGTACCGCGATTACGCGGTACGGTTCGGGTCATATTAACGACACGTTTAAGGTTGATACTTCTAGCGGTAAAAGTTTTATTTTGCAGCGCGTTAATACCGCGATTTTTGATCCTCAAGCCCAAGAACTTTTAAAAAGAGTTTTACTTAAGGTTACATCGTTTTTAAAGTCTAAGGGCGTTAAAACTCTTGACTTTGTAGCTTACGAAGCGCCTTGGCGATTGTATAGTTATTATGGCGATTGTACGGTAAACGAAGTAGTTGTATCTCCTCTCCAGGCTTACGATATTGGTCGAGCTTTCGCTAAATTTCATAATGACTTATCGGATTTACCGCCGCCGCGCTTAGAAGAGGTGCTGCCTAAGTTTCACGATACTTTAGAGCGCTTAAAAGCGCTCGATGAAGCTCTTAGTAATGATGTCGCTAATCGCGCGGCGTTAGTCGCTGATGAGCTAAAGTTTGTCGAAAAGCGCCGCGCTCAAGCTGGGCGAATCGTTTCGCTTATGGCGTCGGGCGAAATACCTGAGCGAGTTATTCATAATGATAGTAAAATTAATAATTTACTATTTATGAGAGATGGCTCGGCTGTCATAATTGACTTAGATACTGTAATGCCAGGTAGCGTTTTAAGTGACTTTGGCGATATGGTTAGAACGGCTACAGCATCTGCCGCGGAAGATGAAGCTGATTTATCGAAAGTGTATTCTAAGAAGGAGTATTTTGAGGAGTTATCGCGCGGATATATTTCGGGCGCAGCTTTCTTAACCCAAGCTGAGATCGATAATCTCGTTTTTGCGGGGCAGCTTTCAACCTTTGAGGTTGGAGTAAGATTTTTAACTGACTATATTAATGGTGATACGTATTTTCATACGTCGTATCCTGAGCATAATCTGGTAAGAGCTCGTAATCAGTTTAAGATGGTTGAATCACTCGAAGAAAATGCTGAAGAATACGAAAAAATAGTTAAAGAACTTTTTACAAAAAAATAGCATATACATATATAAGATACTTTACGGAGAAAACAAAATGAAAATAAAACGAATACTAACTGTATTACTTTTTGCACTCACGGCGAGTGCTCTTTATGCATCTGGTGAGGGCGGTCCCTCTTACCCAAATTTTGGATTGCCGCGCGTTGAAGAAATGATGTTCCTTGTTTTGCAGATTGGTATTATTATTTTTGCCGCGCGTCTTGGCGGCGCTATAGCTTCAACGCTTAAGATGCCTTCGATTCTCGGTGAACTCGCCGCTGGTATTGTAATTGGTCCTTGGGCTTTAGGTGGTATCGGCTTTGGCGATGGTATCTTTCAGTATGGCTTATTCCACGGCGCGGCGCTCAGAGAGATGAACGCGGTAGCTGATGGCGTTAAGCACATGTTCGGTACAGAAGCGGGCCATGGTGTATTCGACGCTACGAGTCCGGCGCTGTATGGTATCGCGACTCTCGCTTCGATCATTCTTCTCTTTCTCTCGGGTCTTGAGACGAATCTTAAGATGTTCCTTAGATATTCGTTCGTGGGAACGCTCGTAGGTATTGGCGGTGTTATAGGTTCATTCGTATTGGGTGACTTGTGCGCGATTTATTTCTTGCCGCAATTTTTCGAGAACTTTAAGTATTTAGGTCAGCTACCTCTCGCTCAGGCGATGACTGATCCCGCGGCGCTTTATATGGGTATTATGTCAACGGCGACATCGGTCGGCATTACGGCGCGCATTCTCTCAGAGCGTAAAAAACTCGATTCTGAAGAAGGTACGACTATTATGGCTGGCGCTGTAGTAGACGATGTTTTAGGTCTCGTAGTTCTCGCTATCGGTAATGGTATTATCGCTGCTAATCTTAAGAGCGCGGGCGCGGGTGCAGCTGAAGCCTCGATTGATTGGGGGCATATTGGTTTTGTCGCGCTTAAGTCGTTCGGCGTTTGGCTCGGCGCTACGATTATTGGTGTTCTCGCCGCGCGTCGTATCGCTAAGTTCCTTAAGTTGGCGTTCCGCTCGCCTACGGTAATCGCGACGATGGCGTTCGGCTTATCGCTTATTCTCGCTGGCTTCTTCGAGAGTATGGGCTTAGCGATGATCATCGGCGCGTATGTTATGGGTCTTGCGCTTTCGCGTACTGATATTAAGCACATGGTCCAAGAAACTCTTACTCCCGTTTATACGTTCTTAGTGCCGATCTTCTTCTGCGTGATGGGTATGATGGTCGATGTTTCGGCTCTCTGCTCGAAGAGCGTTCTTATCTTCGGTGCGATTTATACGGCGCTCGCTGTTATCGCTAAGGTTGTCGGTTGTATGGTCCCCTCGCTTTTCTGCGGCTTTAATGTGTTAGGCTCGCTCAGAATTGGCGCTGGTATGGTGCCGCGTGGTGAAGTCGCGCTTATTATCGCGGGCTTAGGTCTTTCGGCTGGTTATCTCTCTCAGGAGATTTTCGGCATTGGTATTATGATGACTCTTATCACGACCGTCGTCGCGCCTCCTGCGCTTGTAGCTCTCTTTAAGACTAAGAAGAAGGGTGTAAGAAATCCGAAGCCTTCAACTGACGGTTCGCGCGCGGTTGAGTTTGAACTCGCCGATCCCAGCGTAGCTGAAATCATGATGGGTAAACTCCTTCTTGAATTCCGTAACGAGGGATTCTTTGTAACCTGTCTTTCTCAGACGGATCATATTTGGGATGTCGCTATTGACGCGATTGAAATTTCTATCCGCCGCGATGATAATAAGATTCGCTTTGAATGCACGCCCGCTGAAGAAGCGATTGTAATGACGGTTTGGATGGAAGTTGTAAGCCAGATTAATGATCTCGCCCGCTCTATCGCTAAGCCTATTCGCCGCGAAGAACTCGAGAAGATCATAACAGCTCCTGAGCGCGTAGCCCGCGGTCCCGAGGCCGTCGGTCGTTATCTCCAGGGCTTTGTGATGTTACCTAAGTTTAAGGCCAATACTAAGGAAGAAGCGATCAAGAAGATGATTGAGGAAATCGCCAAGGCTTGCCCCAATCATGTTAAGAACGTCGAGACGGCTATTGACGCTGTTCTTCGCCGCGAAGCTTCGATGCCTACCGGCTTAGATCATGGTATTGCCGTTCCTCACGGTCGCGATAAGAATGTTGTTGGTATCGCTGGCGCGGTAGCGCTCGTAGATTATTCAGATTCTGACGGCGGTATGCTCGCTGATTATGAGACGATTGATAAGAGCCAGGTTAAGATCATTGTTCTTACGCTCGCTAATGATCAGTCTCAGACGCCTTACTTACAGCTCATGAGTTATATCTCTCGCGCTCTTCGTGCTGATAATGGTTCTGAGCGTCTCGCCGCGTGCCAGAGCGCCGACGAAATGCGCAGGTTCTTCCGTCGTAAGAAATAATGTCATTTCGCGAAGATACTATAGCCGCCGTCGCTACCCCCTTAGGTCGCGGCGGCGTTGCTGTTGTTAGAGTATCTGGGCCGAAAGCTTTTGAGATAGCCTCTAATCTATCTACCAAGGCTCCTAAGGTAGGGCGAATCGTTTTCGCGAGATTCATAGAAGGTGATAAGATTCTAGATGAGGGCTTATTACTTTCATTTAAAGCGCCCGCGTCATTTACAGGCGAAGATGTTGTTGAGTTTCAGTGTCATGGTGGAACGGTAGCTCCTCAGCGTATTTTAGACGCGACGATTCATTTAGGCGCTAGATTAGCGCGGCGCGGCGAATTTACGGAGCGCGCGTTTTTAAATGGTAAGATGTCGTTTGATCAGGCTGAAGCGTTGCTCGATTTTATCGACGCTAAAACTGAGCGTGCTGCTGATGCAGCGCTGGGAGAACTGGTCTTAGAAGAGTCTTCACAGTCAAATATTAAAAATGTAATCCGTAAATTCTATGACGAAACGATAGCGATTTCGACTGAGCTTGAGTATTCGTTGGATGTTGATGAGAGTGATTTAGGGGATGAGTTTTTTAATAGGTTAGAAGAAAAGAGTTCTAATCTTATTAAAGCTATTGATTTAGAGGCTTCTCGCCTAAAAGAGCGACGCATATTAAGAGAGGGCGCATTAGTAGTTTTATTAGGACCTCCCAATGCTGGTAAAAGCTCGCTGCTAAATGCTATTTTATCAGAGGCTAGAGCGATCGTCTCGGATATAGCTGGCACAACGCGCGATTCAATAGAAGCGTGGGCGGATATTGCCGGATGGCCAGTTAAGCTAGTAGATACAGCTGGAATTCGTAAGAGCGGCGAGAATTTTAGTGAAATAGAAGCTGAGGGAGTTAGGCGTAGCGAAGAGTTGGCTAAAAAGGCGGATGTAGTTATAGCATTTGGTGATTTCGCAGATGAATGCGGTATTAACTTAGAGGCATCTAAAGTTATAAAGATTACGCCTAAATGTGATTTAAAGCGCGGCGATGCGCTAAATGTATCGGCTCTAACTCACGAAGGGGTCGAAGAGCTAAAGTTAGAAGTCGCCGCTCGATTAAAGTTATTAGCCTCTAAATCTGATGATAATCAATCATTAGAAGGCGAGAGATATCTTACTAGCCTACTTAGAGCGAGAGGTGTTTTAGCTGCTGTTGATTTTAAGATGTGTGATGCCGTTTTAATAGGTAATGAAATGCGCCGCGCTTCACAAATCTTAGGCGAAGCAGTAGGCGCTAATTATAGTGATGACATTCTAAGCGGCTTATTCTCGCGTTTTTGCGTCGGTAAGTAAGAGTTTAGCCGTCACGTCCAAAAGTAAACTGACTTTCTAAAAGTAAATCGTCGGATTGTCGATAGGTTTTGCCTGATTGGATTTGTGCTGTTGGGTTTTTGCCGTTGAGTAGCTTTGATCGTTGCTGATTTTAAAAGGGAAGACATTTTT
>JAGBTH010000051.1 GCA_017631385.1 Kiritimatiellia bacterium | reverse complement strand
GTGGAACATAGGAATTTTTAACCCCTTCACCTCCTTTTCATCGCGCAGTGTGGATTAACCAAAGCTCTCCACATTCCGCAACCATAGGTGCGAAGGTTGGGGACGTGTCACGAGTGAGGAGTGAGGTTTTGTAAGCGTAAGAGAGGCGCTCGTACGCAACCAGTGACGTTCCTATGGCATCCCCTGAGTAAGCGCAGCTACTTGTCTTGAATGAGAAGCACAAAACCGATCGACGAGATCGAGTGACAGCGTCCCAACCGAAGCACCCCCTCACGAGCCCATACCTAAGAAGTGCGCACCTCCAGGGTAAAAGGTGCGCACTTCTCGTCTTCAAGTTCGTGAGGAAATGAAAAAATCTTTAAGGTTAGAGCACGCAAAATCTAATAAAATCAGATGAAAAATCAACCGATTGCAAGTGAAAACAGACTCTAGTGCTGATGAAAGAAAGTTTTACTGCGTATGAAAGCACTCAAACTGCCGACACTTTTACGAAAAGTGCCGTCAAATATACCCCAAACTGCCGACACTTTTGTCAAAAATGACGGCACTTTGAAGCCTTTCACCAGCACCAGACAATTCTTTCACCTATAACCATAAGAACTTTCACCATATACAGCCAACCTTAAAATACCCCAAACTGCCGACTATTCCGGCGGCGACACGAATGAGACGATGCAGAGTGGGAGGTAGGGAAGAGGGAAAAGGGAAGAGGAGTGGCACAGTCTCTTTGGCATTTTAGTCGAAGTCGCGAGGCCGAGTCGAACAGAGGAATTGATAGATTTTATAAAAAATTTTATAATTCCATTGTTCCACTTCGACTAACTACTAAAAATCTAAACATCCACTGTTCAACTTCCACTTCGACTTCGACTTATTCCCACCTTCGACTTCGACTTTATTATACTTATAATGTACTTTCAAACCCATTTTACTGCTCAAATTTGATATACTATTAAGTATGAAGAAAATTGCGGTTTTGATGGGTGGGAAATCTAATGAACGCGAGGTTTCCCTTAATAGCGGCAAAAATGTCGCTGAGGCGTTATCATCCTTAGGGAAGTACGAGGTTATACCTGTCGTTATTGAATCTGACGATTTAACGGCTTTACCTAAGGATGTTGATGCTGTTTATATCGCCCTCCATGGCGGATGGGGCGAGAATGGCGGCGTTCAGACAGCTTTAAATCAGCTTAAAATACCTTATACTGGTCCTGGCGCCATGACTTCGCGCATTGCGATGGATAAAATTAAAACGAAGATGGTCCTCGAAATGAAGGGCGTTCCAACTGCCGCGTGGTCACTAGCGAGCCCCGGAACTAAGACTTCGCCCTTACCGCTACCCGTAGTAGTAAAGCCGCCGAGTGACGGATCATCAGTTGGAATATCTAAGGTCACTACCCAAGATCAGTGGGAAGAAGCTCTTAATACCGCTTTAGAAGCCCAAGGCGGTAAAGGCGAGATATTAGTTGAAGAGTTTATCCCCGGGCGCGAAATGACTGTCGGCGTTATTAATGGCGAGGCGCTACCTGTAATTGAGATTGTTGCTAAAAATGGGTGGTATGGATTTGATGAAAAATATAAATCCGATGAAACTCGCTACCCCTTCCTCGAAGATGGCGATTTAGCTCAAAAACTTAAAAAAACCGCGATTGAAGCGTACAATGCTCTTGGCTGTAGAGGGGTTACCAGAATTGATTTTAGAGTCTCTCCCGTCGGTAGACTCTATGTCCTTGAGCTTAATACCTCCCCTGGCTTTACATCCCACTCTCTCGTACCAATGGCTGGAATGAAAACTGGGCTCACATTCGCCGAGGTCTGCGATAAGATACTTTCACAAGCCACTTACGATAAATGAAATCCAATAAACCATCATCTACTAGGCGCCACGCATCACTGAAAAACGTTGATCGTAATTTCACGTCCGAGAATCGCCGCATAATATTGGCTATTATCTTACCGATTATAGTTATTGCCTTAGGTTATCTAGCGTATTGTGGACTTTCAAAAGTATACGATAAACTCTCAGCGATAAGAAATACCCAATCTCTCATCGTCGATGAATCGGCCCAGATTACGATAAAAGCTTCGCCGCACTTCCCAGAGGCGAATATTAAGGAGCTTTTTAAGTTAAAAAAGGGTACGCACTTAGCTGATATAGACTTTGAGAAATGCCGCGAAAAGATATTAAAAAAGTATCCTATCCTAAGTAATATTACGATACATAAAAAGCTACCCAATAAAGTCACTATATGCGTAGAAGAGCGAAAACCCATAGCCCGCGTCAATTACGAAGCTGGCGAGAGAGTTTCTTGGCTCGTTGTTGACTCTAATAGTGTAGTTTTTAACTTTCCGCTGAATGATTCTCATACCTTACCTATTATAAAACAAGCTAAACCCTACACTCTCAGCGGCGAGAAAATCCAAGGTAAAGCCCAGCTGGCTCTAAGGCTTATAGAGTTTTGCTCCATTAAAGATATATCGAATATACAATTAACCGAAATTGATGTTTCGGATGACTTATATCTCATCGCTAAAACGCGCGATTACAATAAGATAGTTCTTCTTTGGGAATATATTTACACTAGAGGCGAGCACGACCTTACTAATTTGCAAGATGCCATCACTAAGATAAGCAGCATCATCAAGAATAATCTTAAAACTGGGCATTATCAGACATTTATCGTCACTGGTAAAAATCGCGTAACAGTCTCTCCCAACGAGAAGGAATACATCAAATGACGAATATATACGCAGCTCTAGAGCTAGGTACAACTCGATCAGTATTGGCGGTAGCCGAGGCTAAAACCGGCGAGAAGCTAAAGATAGTGCGTCATGCCGAAATTAATTCTTCTGGAATTCGCAAAAGCCAAATTCTGGACATTAAGCAGGCCTCCGAATCAATAAAGGGCTTAATTAAGGCTATTGAGCAATCTCCCGACAATGATCATGACTCGATTAATATCGGTAACGCCTTTCTTGTAATTTCTGGCCAACATGTTAAAGCCGATCCATATTGCGGCAGCATTCAGGTTGAAGGCAGTAAAGTTACCAATCGCGACATTGAAGAAGTCGAGCGCGCTTGCCAGATGATGGTTCTACCGAAAGAGCGCGAAACTCTCGACATAATTTATCAGACGTACGGTCTTGATGCGCTTGAAGGTATTTCATCACCTAAGGGTATGAGCGGCAGAATGCTCAGGCTCAATACTCTTCATATTCACGGCAATTCCAATAGAATCAATGACGCGCGAACTGCCGCGGCCGAGGCTAATCTCGAATTGAGAGATCCCCTTTTCGCGGCGTCTTGCGCGGCAGATGCCGTATTAACAGACGACGAAAAAAACGAAGGCGCGCTCGTATTGGATTTAGGCGGCGGATCTACCAGCTATGCAGTATACTTCGATGGATATCTCGCGGCAGCTAATGTCATCGGCATTGGTGGAGATCACATATCTAGCGATATCGCATACGCATTCCACACTACCCACGCTCAAGCCGAAGACTTAAAGAAGAATGAAGCTTCAGCGATAATTGCACCTAATGGTTCATCTTCGGCGAGAGTTCCTATTCAAGGGTCTTCACCGCTGATGGATGCGCGTACGATTTCGAGGCGTGCGCTCGATACGGTTGTAAATCTTCGTCTAAAAGAGCTCTTCTCGATAATCCGTCACGAATTGGAATATCAGGATTTATTGCACCGACTCCATAAGGGGATTATTCTTACTGGCGGCGGATCCGCCCTAAATGGTATCGACGCTCTAATTCACAATGAATTAGGTCATCCAGTCAGAATTGGTAAACCCATTCATATCGATGGACTTTCAGATATAGAAAACCCCGAATCATTCGCGGCGATTTCTGGCGCGCTCATGTTCGCCCATAGAAACTACGAAAGTAAACCCATTCTCTCACTTTTCAAAGGATTATTCAAATGAACCAAGATTCTCCGATTATGCTCATCGGTGTTGGCGGCGCAGGCTCCCAAATCGCTCACGGTGTAAGCCGAGCATTTGGCGAACCGATGAGATTGATCCTTTGCGACACCGACAGCGTAAGCGCTAGAGATAATGCCCGCTTTATTCTTCTTGGAGGTAATAGACTCTCTGGGCGAGGCTCTGGGGGCGACGTCGCCCAAGCTAGACTCGCGGCAGAAGACTCCAAGCATGAATTTAACGTACATCTCGAAGGAGTTCGCTTAGCTGTCATTGTAACATCCTTGGGAGGTGGTACGGGCGGTGGTGCGTCACTCGAAATCATAAAGCATCTTAGACATCTTGGGATTCCGAGCATTATCTTCGCGACTCTCCCCTTCTCATTCGAAGGCGAAGAGAAATCACGCAGAGCGCAAGGTATAACTTCAATGCTCGAAGAAGTTGCGGGCGCTTCTATTTTTACGCCGCTTGATCAGCTTATTGATAATGTAGATAATATGGATGAGGCTATGCGCCGCGCTGTCGATACGATCGCTACTGGCGTAACGCTCTTCTGGCGTATGCTCGAAAAGCCCGGCTACATTCGATTAGACGCTGAGCGAATTAAAAAGATTATCGCTGTCGCGGGCCGCGGCAAATTCGCTACAATAAGCGCCCAGGGAGCTACGCGAGCGAATGATATTATCGACGGGTTTAAGCGCTCTACTCTTTTAGCTTCTTGTAATTCGGTAAAATCAATTCTATTAGGCGTGCTCGCTGGCGAAGATTTAAGACTTTCTGAGGTTGGCTCCATCGCTGATGGCGTTCGCGAAACTTTCGCTCCTCATGCGTCATTTGATATCGCTACAGTCAATGACGAATCTATTTTCTCAGGCAGAATCTCAGCCGTCTTGATGTTGTTCGAAGCGAATAAGGTTAAAGCCAATCTTGATGAGCCAATCAGCTTAACTAACCAGAAGCGTCGTAAGCGCGATCTAAGCCCGCTATCTCAAGGTCCCCAAGGTCGTGGGCGCTTCACCAATGTCGAACCAACTATCTACAATGGTGAAGATTTAGACGTGCCGACATTCTCCCGCCGCAACATCACACTCGATATCTGACGCGATGAATACTCTCGATGGACACGTAAGAGTTTTACCAATTCATGTTGCGAACAAAATCGCAGCCGGCGAAGTAGTAGAGCGCCCCGCATCCGTAGTGAAGGAGCTAATTGAAAATTCAATTGATGCGGGAGCTAAGAATATTAAAGTTACTATCGCCCAGGGAGGTAAAAAACTCATAGCGGTCCAAGACGATGGTAGCGGTATGACGAGCGATGACGCGCTTCTCTCGCTCGAAAGGCAGGCTACTTCTAAAATATTAGATGTTGATGATATTGAGAAAATTTCGACTCTAGGCTTTCGCGGCGAGGCCATACCCTCAATCGCGTCAGTTTCGCGCTTTACGCTGACGACTAGAAAACACAACAATGATGAGGGGTTTTATCTCCAGGTTAATGCTGGCTCATTAGATGCTAAAGGTTCGGCTGGATGTCCGCCGGGAACTTCAGTTGAAGTACGCGACTTATTTTGCAATGTCCCAGCTAGGCGTAAATTCCTAAAATCCAACGCTACTGAAGAAAGTCACATAAGACATGTCTTAACTGTAGCTGCGCTCGCTAACCCATCTATTGGATTTACTCTTATCATAGACGGGCGAGAAACGACGCGCCTAGCAGCGACCGATAATATTTCAGATAGAATCTGCGAATTATTCGGGCGTGATTTTATGGAGAGCTTATTGCCAGTAAAATCAACAGAGTCAATTAAGGATGTCTCTGTAAGCGGATTTATAGAGCGGCCTAATCAATCTAATCCAACAAGGCGAGAACAGTATGTATTTATTAACGGACGCGCAGCGAGCGCGCCCTCAGTCGCGTATGCACTAAAGGAAGCTTATCCTCGTAAACAAGGTGACGTTAGACCAGCTACAATCATTTTTATAACGCTACCTTCAACCCAGGTCGATGTGAACGTCCATCCGATGAAGCGCGAAGTGCGCTTTCGTGATAACGCGGCGGTTAAGGCGGCGATAACTAACGCGATAGAATCAACTTTCGCGATATCTGCTCCTTCAGCTCCTATCGTAGCGGATGACGAGATATTTTCACAGCCTGCGCTAGAAGATACACCAATAGCTCAAACATTACCTGAAGCTCCTCGCGTTGATAATATTAGTAGTCCTATAACCTCATCAACGCCAGCTTATGCGAAAGAGCCTTCAGAGCGATCGTTTTTCAATCGCCCTTCTCCAAGCGCTTTACCTAGCGAAGAGAGAGCTGTCCAAATTGAATTCGCGGTAGACCCTAATTCTTCAGCATCCAGTCCTTGGAAATGGTTTAAATTTTTAGCAGTAGCCGAATCGGGTTATCTATTAATAGAAACAGATTCTGGGATAGTGACATTATGGCCTAGGGCTGCGCGTGAGCGAATCGTATACGAGAAAATATTAGCCTCATCCACAAATGATAATGCTAGCTTATCCCAAAATCTTTTAATTCCTGAGACCATAAAATTCTCGCCAGCCGATTATGCTAGACTAAAAAATTCGCTAGAAGCGATTAAGGCTGTAGGATTTAATCTAGAAGAATTTGGATCAGATACCTTTAAGATTGATAGCGTGCCGCAAATACTCGGCGATATCCCTCCCGCCGAAATGCTCCTCACGTTAGCTAAGGATCTATCTGAAAATTCAACAAAGCGCGCGAGCGAAAGATGGAAAGAAGAACTCATAGCGAAATCAATCGCCAAATCTTATGCCGGCGCGCAGTTACGCCTCACCGAAGAAGAAGCTGTAAAGCTAGTTAAGGATCTAGCTTCTTGCCGAATGCCGTATCTTTGTCCCCGCGGCAAACCGACAATGATTTTCACCTCAATACGCGAATTAAACCGCCGCTTCGCACGCGACTAAATTTCCACTCCCCAAACTACTCATGAGGAGTTGCAATGACTTTAAAAAATCGGTCATCCTCTGCGCGCGTGTGCCAAGATTTAAGATCCTTTGAGCCCTTGATGCTGTAATTCCAAAGCGTCGTATTTTCGGGAGAGGCATTAATTACTGGCGCTCCGTTTTTATCTATTTTTATTACCGCCAAAAGATTCGTCTCGTTCGCATTGTCTGGATCGAGCCCCCGCGCATACGACTGAGAGACTGAGTATCCATTTGCGGAAATATGATCGGCAAGAGCGTTATATGAACCATAGAAATAATCGGTAAAGTAATTGCCGCCCTCCTGAAGAGATAAATACCTATCAAGCCACGAGAACGGAACTATCGGTTCGCTGGTTGTAGTGTAATTATCCTTTTCTCTCTTGGTGTACACCTTGCAGCAGAAATATGACCCGTCAACTGACAAATCTTCCCAATACCAAGTTCTATACGAAGAATTGATATAACTCTTACCTTCTTCAGGAACAACCTTAGAAAGATAGCCATAAAAATTCTCCATTGCCGCAATTGGGTAATAATTATCTGGTGTAGTTATCTCAACACATATCGCGAATGTCTCTCCAGCAGAAACGGAGACCTCCTTATCGAACGGAATCACCTCATATCCGGCATCTGCACAAGTCCCCGACTTCACTAAGGTTTTCGTTCCACTAAGACTCGAATACCAAGATGAAATTGAAGCATTATTAACAATGTACGCCTTATAAGTCGTTCCTGGCGAAAGTGCGTAAAAACCGAATGCATCAAGCGTTTCATCGGCTTTAGCCTTAAAGAAATTCGCTCCGGCGGCCGTTGTGCGTTGTTCATACCCGTAACTAGTAATATATCCGTAAGGATCATGCTGATATACGCGCGCGTAATCAGTCCCTTTAGACAAGGATGTAAAAACCGCCGAGCCGACCGCTCCTAAAGACGTATCGTAGTAGGAAATATAGTTATATCCTTTATCTGTATTAGACGAATTAGCGCCCCAACTGTTCCGAATTATAAAAGCGCCGTTCCCAGGAGGAGTAATTTTAAAGTTCGACTTATCATAATTATCATCCCACCCAACGATTGCAATGGCATGATTTAATACATATGCGCCTGAAGCATCATAATTCGCTCCATTGTAAAAATATGATGCGCCATTGTGATATTTATCATTATGATAAAATCCCGATGAAACAGGTCCATATTTAAAAACGGCGCTTTTAATCGAATCGAGATCGGGTCTTAACGAAGCTTGAACATTATTGATTTTGCCTAAGCCCGAAAGGAATACAATCTTACGCGGAATGCGCACGCCGCGCTCGCGCCTGCTCTTACCGATATTAGGATACGGATCAAGCGCTTCGGAAACAGGGGCTTCTTCTCTTAAGAAAACGGCTGACGCCATTTCGTTATTACCGCCATTGGTGTATCCGAAATCATAGCCGTTTAAGTTAGCTAAATTATTCTCCGACAGATCCGCATCGATACCCTCATCGCGCCTCATCTGATATTCGATTCCAGCCATCGCCGCGAATGTCCAGCACGTACCATAGTTCCCCTGATTGCGCACAGGAGAAAGATAACTTGTGCCCGCCCCATCAATATCGCGAAGATCATACTTCGCTGGGAGCGAGGTCGCAGCAGCTCTCATCATCCGCACATTCGATGACGCGCTACTCACCGTATTTGTAAAATGAGTCAACGCATTAGGGTGAGGCCTATAGCCAGCTCGGGGCTCGTCAAAAGCTAACGCACCTTCCGATAGCAACAAGCCCACGAGGAAAGCGAATTTAGCAAATAAGAAATAAATCAATCTCCTAAATTTTAAAGAAAAGGCACTCATATCCCCGCCTATTTAATATTAAAGCTATTAGCCTTAGGCTTTGTTTGACTAGTAATTGTTTTTCGATCTGAAGATGTCAGTTCTATCTGTTTAAATTTTGGATTAGAATAAAAAATAGTTACCGCAGGTAAATAATCCCCAATTTCATGATTGGCGTTGCGCATAATACCATCCTTCCCGAACGAAAAAAACTGAAAGACCCAATGATTGTGCGCACTCTTCTCGAAAGATCCAAAAAAGTCGGAATGACGAAAATAGACTTTCCCATTTATTTTTACGATATCCGACAGCTCAGCACCATACGAATCTAAAGTATTTTCAATTCTGCCGCCTTTACCATCAGAGACAATGAAGTGAGTATAATATCCGCAAGCGCTTAACCCATTACCCATCCAAGGAACAATAAAAACATAATCTTTAATACCATCATCATTAAAATCAACTTCGCCCCCCTGAGAATATTGAGCACTATAATGGTAGTCATCATAATTCCTCTGAAGAAATCTCTCAACTGCATTCTTCGAAAAAACCGTAAGATTTGCTGGGGTACTTTTTATCTTAGGAGCCCATTGATCCATCCAAGCATTTAAGCTATACGAGCATAAGGCCATAATTATAGCCAAAACAATCGAAAAGTTTTGCTTACACATATTAATCACTTTCATATTTTACCTCAGGAGCAAATATTATATCACAATTCCAACATTGCAAATATAAAACATCACAATAATTCCTTCTTAAAAGACCTTGATCGGCCATTTTGACTTCTTAGTGAAGTTGAAGTCGAACAGAGGATGTTTAAAAATCCAATGTTCGACTTCAACTTCGACTGATTCCCAACTTTCGACTTCGACTAACCCTCGCCTTCTCTCAACTATTCTATAATCCGCGAAAATATTTAGAAACGTAAAATCTTAACACGTAAACGAGGTCTCAAAACGAGCGAAAAAACCTCAATAATTTACCCACCTAAAAACCCCTAATTTTACTACACCCCCAAATCCACCCCAAAAACCCTCGTTATTAAAACGAGATTCGCCTTTGAAAAAGATCAACTCGCCAACGAACCACTTTCTATTCTAATACTACGATTCTCTTCGCCTTCGCGATAGCGAAATGCAATATGATAGGCGTTATTAGGTATTAGCGAACCTGCGCGCTCTGGCCACTCTACTACCATTATTGCGCCGCGCGCTAGGTAATCCTCCCAACCTATAGCCTCTACATCCTCTTCGCCGTGAAGACGATAGAGATCCATGTGGACTAAGAGCTTACCCTCGCCAGAATGCTCTTGGACGATACAGAATGTCGGCGAAGTGACGCGCCCTGAGACGCCAAGCGCCGCGGCAAGACCTTGGGTAAACGTTGTTTTACCCGCTCCTAAATCGCCCTCTAAGCAGATGACATCGCCTGGCTTTAGCCCCTCGGCGAATTTTCGTGCCAACTCCCAAGTCTCTTCGACGCTATTTACTTCAAATGAGTCCGTCATTTTTTAATTCCTCAAAACACATTTTAAGATACTCGCCACAAAACGCTGATGAATGAGGCATTCTTATAAGATTCCATGGGAGCTTTCGCTTTGGTAGCGATAAAATACCCTTACCCTTCGCTGAGCCGACCTTCGCTAAAGGACCTGGCTCATTATGAAATACATCTAAGTACGCGCCAGCGATTCGACTAGATTCTAACGCCTCGAGTAATGCTATCTCATCAACAGCATTGCCGCGGCCAATATTAATAATTACGCAATTCCGCGGCAATTTAGCGATAAGTTTAGCGTTTACAAAATTATCAGTCCCCGTATCGCTAGGCAAAGCGAGAATAAGCCAAGCCGCCTTTTTAAGAGAAGCGGATAGTTTATCAAGATTCTTACGCCCAAAGCCTTCAACTTCGACTCCTAGAGCTTCTAATTTAGCACCTATCGTCTTACCGATTCGCCCGTAGCCAACAATTACGGCCTTAGAGCCAGCGACTAGCGAACATTTATCGCCCAACAAAGCCCTCGGCCATGTCTTAACCCACGCCTTACCGCGTGCATCAGCTTCAGCGAGCTCGGGCCTAAAAAATCCATGCGCCCAGGCGAAAATAAAGCCAATTACCGCCTCAGCAATAATCGCGCCATGATACGCGCCAAAGTGAACGGTTACACCCTCAGGCGCGGCAGCGTAATCGACGAGCTCGCGTCCAGCGCTCGGAGTCGCGACAAGTTTAAGATTAGGCGCCAGAGTATACCATTCTTTATTAAAGTGCCAAGTAATAACATGAGTCGCTTTAGGCAAGAGTTTAAGAAACTCCGCTTGGCTCTTCGCCCTCACAACTCGCACCGCATTCCTCTCCCCTACCAACTCACGCAAGAAGCGAAGTGCCTCCGTATCGATACGGAAGCACTTTTCAGGCCACTCTAGCCAAATGAGATAAACGTTTCTCACTCGTCGAGCTGCCCCTTATAAGTTACGCGGCGAATTTTACCGACCGAAGTTCTTTCGAGAGGTTCCTTAGAGATGATAACCTTTCTCGGGCGCTTATAGTCGGCGAGCTCGGCGCAGCGCTTCTGAACGGCCTTCTGGGTAGCCTTTTCGACTTCCGCCCAATCAGGCATCTTACCGCCATTCTTCTCTTTGTAATAATCTTCGCTCGGGTGAATAATCGCACCGACGCGCTCACCGGGAACTCCGCCCTCGGTATAACCAAGAACCAGAATATCAGCCGCGCATTGTTCCTTAGCGATGCAATTCTCAACCTCTTCGGGATAAATATTCTTACCTTCGCGGTTGACGATGAGCGCCTTTTTACGACCGCGGATGTAAATTACGCCATCCTTATCGATCGAAGCTAAGTCACCCGTCTTAAACCAATCGCCATCGAACGATTCAGCTGTCGCAGCCTCGTTATGGAAGTAGCCCTTCATAACGATTTTACCCTTAACTTGAAGTTCGCCTACGCCAGCTTCATTAGGATCGGCGATACGAACTTCAATACCATTAATCGCCTTACCAATTGAGCCAACCGCATCAATTTCGGGGCCGCATACAGAGACGACGGGCGAGCATTCAGTAAGCCCGTAGCCCTCCAAGAAGCGGATATGCATACGGTTAAAGCCCTTTAGTACGTGATGAGGGCAAGGCGCACCACCAGTAATGATAAAGCGCATCTTACCGCCAAGACGCAACTTAACCATGTGCATAATAGGCCCGCGAAGACCAATCTTAAAGAGGAATTTAGCCGCCTTAGAGCCGGCGAGCGCCTCTTCAATCTTAGCGTAAATCTTCTCAGCTAATAAAGGAACAGCCATAAGGATAGACGGCTTTAAGTAGCGAATATCCTGAACAACCGTCCTTAGCGACTGCATAAAGCAAATCTGAGCGCCCATAACCATCGGACAAACGAAGTTCGCCGTAAATGAGAACGCATGGAAAAGCGGCAAGACGACAAAGAACGAATCCTTATCAGTAATCTTAGCTCCAAAGCACTGAAGCGAGCCGACAATGTCGTGAAGGAAGTTCGAATGGGTAAGCATCGCGCCCTTAGGCTTACCGGTAGTGCCAGAGGTATAGATAATCGAGGCTACATCAGAAGGCTGGGCGACATTATCATCATACCACTCGCCGCCATCACGAATCATAAGCGACTTAAGACCCACTACATCAGCCTGAGCGATCTTACGACCATCAAAAATAACGCCATCGACAATAACGATACCGCGAAGCTTAGGTAGCTTAGGCGCGATATCCATAAACATTCTCAAGTGAGCGGTATCAGTAGTAACTACCGTAACCTCGGCATTCTCGAGAATATAGCGAACCTCCTCATTATGGAGCTTAGGATCAATCGGCACAACCGAAATACCCGCGCCCGCCTGAGCGAGATACGAAATCATCCAATTAGGATGGTTAGGTAAAATAATAGCAGTATTCTCTTCGCGCGGCTTAATGCCAAAACGCGTGGCGTAGCCCTCAGCGACTTCGCGCACATCCTGCAGGAAGCGACTCCAAGTCTTAAACTTCCACTCCTTATCATCGCACCAACGAAGAGCGACATTATTCGGAATGCGCATCGCGCAACTTTCAAGTAAGCCTCGTATTGTCATAATGCTTAAAATTATACCAAAAATTTCACCCTTTGTGGCAATAGTGATACAATAAACAACCTTCTACAACTTAACCTAAAATACTCTCTAGCTCGGCCCAGCGTTCAACGGCGGTGTCGAGTTCAGCTTGGAGTTCGGGTATTTTAGCGTAATCATCGCGGCAAGCGAGAGGATCTGAGGCGAGGATTTCGGCTATACGCTTTTCGAGCGCGTCAATTTTATCAGGCAACGCTTCTAGCTCGCGCTTTTCATTATAGCTAAGCTTTTTACGAGTAGGGCTAGGCGCTTCTACTTTCGATTCTTCGGTAGATGCCTTAACTACCTTCTTTTTAGCTACGAATCCCCCGCCAGACTGCTTAATATAATCTTCGTAGCCGCCAGGGAATTGCTTAACTTCTCCATCGCCCTCTAAAACGAATGTCGAAGTTACTACATTATCTAAAAACTCTCTGTCGTGACTAACTAAAAGCAAAGTTCCACTATACGCGAGAAGTTGTTCTTCTAAGAGCTCTAAAGTCTCAATATCGAGATCGTTAGTCGGCTCATCCATAATAAGAAGATTCGCCGGCTCCAAAAAGAGCTTCGCGAGCATAAGCCGCGCTCTCTCACCGCCCGAAAGCGCCTTAACTGGTGTGCGCGAACGTTCAGATGAAAATAGAAAATCAGCTAGATATGAATATACGTGCTTTCTAACGCCGCCTACCACAACCTCATCGCGATCACCCGCTAAATTCTCAGCTACCGTAAGTTCGCTTTTCATCTCAGCTCTTAACTGATCGAAGAACGCGAGCTTTATATTAGTACCCTCGGTTATAGTTCCTTTAGTTGGCTTTAACTTACCAGTTAATATATTAAGTAATGTCGTCTTACCGGCACCATTTAAGCCCAATACTCCTATACGTTCGCCGCGCAAAATCGTCGTCGTAAAATCTTTAATTATCTCTTTATCTGAATTAGGATACGAGAACGATACTTCCTTTATCTTAAGTACGCTCTCTCCACCAGGCGCTGCAGTATCGAGCTTCATCGAAACGCTGCCTGTGTTACCACGACGTGCGGCGAATTCGGCGCGTAACTTCATGAGAGCGGCTACGCGTCCTTCATTTCGCGTAGTACGCGCCTTAACTCCGCGGCGAATCCACGCCTCCTCTTCGGCGAGCTTTTTGGACTTTCGCTCCCAATAAACGGCTTCATCAGCTAATAGCTCGGCCTTACGCTTTAAGAACGTCTGATAATCACATTCCCAACCAGCGAGTTCCCCGCGATCTAGATCAAAAATCTTATCAGCTACGCGCTTTAAGAATCGGCGATCATGAGTTACTATAATTACCGCTGAATCTCTAAGTCGCCTAATCATACCCTCTAACCAATCAATCGCGTCAAAATCGAGATGGTTAGTAGGCTCATCGAGCAAAAGTAAATCAGGCTTCGCTAAAAATGCCTCTTCTAAAATTCGTCTTCTGCGCTTACCGCCTGAGAGTGAATTAAATTCATCATCCCCAGGTATATCAGCTGGTACAGCCTGAGAAACATAAATAGTCTTTAGGTTATTAGCGCGAACCATCTCGCCAGTATCGGGCTCTAGCTCACCCGCCATAACCTTCATCAATGTCGATTTACCCTCACCATTTCGGCCAGTTAAAGCGGCTCTTAAACCCCTATCTACCGATAAGGTAACATTCTCTAAAACGCTCGGCCCGCCAAAAGCGAGCGAGACGTTTTTCATCGACATTAAAAAGTCGCTCATTAGAAATGCTTAACTAATGGGCTAAAACCCTCAGCTTCTTCGCGGGTCATCTCGGCGAACGCCATTACGATGAGCCTATCGCCTACTTTACCCTTATGAGCTGCCGCGCCATTAAGACAGCAGACATGAGAGCCGCGCTTACCAGCTATAGCGTAAGTCTCGAAACGATTACCGTTCTCGACATCAGCGCAAAGTATTTTCTCGTAAGGTAAAATACCTACAGCCTCCATATCATCAGGGTCTAACGTAAGAGAGCCCTCATAATCTAGGCAAGATTCTGTAATTTTTATGCGATGCAACTTAGACTTAAGAAGTGTAAGCATCATCTTATCACCCCAATCTTTCGGTAATCATCTTCTCGGTTACGACAACCTTTTTCATATTATCGTTACCGGGAGCTTCGTACATAATATCAGTCATAAGGCGCTCCATCTCAGCTCGTAAGCCGCGCGCACCCGTCTTACGAGCAATCGCAGCCTTAGCTAAAGCGCGAAGAGCGCTAGGCTCGAACTCTAAGTCTACGCCATCCATCGCAAGCAGCTTCTTATACTGGCGAATAAGCGCGTTCTTAGGCTCGGTCATTACTCTTACGAGGTCGTCCTCAGTCAACTCCTTCATCGCAGTGATGATAGGTAGACGCCCTGTAAACTCAGGAATAAGACCAAACTTAACTAAATCTTCAGGTCGAACATCTGTAGGAGAAAATGTCTCCTCATCGCCCTTAGTCTCGACATCATCAGCCGTGAAACCAATCGCGCGCTTACCAGTACGCTCGCCGATAATCTTATCTAAACCTACGAACGCGCCGCCACAGATAAAGAGAATATTAGTCGTATCGACTTCGATATATTCTTGATCAGGGTGCTTACGCCCGCCCTTAGGAGGAATTCGGCAGATAGTACCTTCGACAATCTTTAAAAGCGCCTGCTGAACGCCCTCACCCGAAACATCGCGAGTAATCGAAACATTATCGGTCTTAGAGGCGATCTTATCAATTTCGTCGACATAAATAATGCCGCGCTTAGCGAGCTCCACATCGCCATTCGCATTTTGGAGTAAATAGCGAACGAGATTCTCAACGTCTTCACCTACGTAGCCGGCCTGAGTAAGAACCGTCGCATCGCCAATCGCGAATGGTACACCAAGAATCTTAGCGAGAGTCTTAGCCATCAAGGTCTTACCTGTACCAGTAGGCCCTAAAAGAAGAATATTAGACTTCTCGATTTCGACATCGTCAGCTGTAGCCTTTTTAGACTTACCTTTAGCGCCCTTAGCCTGGGTAGCTTCGAGACGGCGATAATGATTATGAACAGCTACCGAGAGTACCTTTTTAGTTTCGTCATGACCGATTACATGCTCATCTAAAAAAGCCTTTATCTCTTTAGCCGATGGAGTCGGGGGTAATGGCGCTGTAGCCTTTTTAGGCGACTTATCGAACTCGCCGACAATTTCGTTAGCGCGCTTAACGCAATCAAAACAAATATTACCCTTTACACCAGGGATGATCGGTACTTCATCCTCTTTGCGTCCGCAAAACGAGCAGGTTAAACCCTTCATTTAAACTCCACAACGTTATCAATGAGACCCCACTTCTTAGCTTCTTCAGCCGACATAAAGAAGTCGCGGTCGGTATCTTTAACAACATCCTCAAACTTCTTACCAGAATGAGAAGCTAAAATTCCATTAAGGATGTCTTTTAATCTCAAAATCTCTTTGGCGGTAATCTCAATATCACTCGCCTTACCCTCAGCCCCGCCCCAAGGCTGGTGAATCATAATGCGCGAATTGGGGAGCGCATAGCGCATCCCCTTAGCGCCAGCTGTAAGTAATACAGCGCCCATCGAAGCGGCCTGACCGATGCAATAAGTCGCGATAGGGCACGAGACAAACTGCATCGTATCATAAATCGCCAAGCCCGCCGTTACGCTGCCGCCCGGCGAGTTAATGTAAACATTAATCTGCTTCTTAGGGTCTTGAGACTGGAGGAAAAGAAGTTGGGCGACGACGGCATTAGCCATATCATCATTAACTTCGCCAGAGATGAATACGATACGATCAAGTAAAAGACGAGAGTAGATATCGTATGTACGCTCGCCCTTACCAGTCTGCTCAACGACATAAGGAATCATATAGGAATTCATCTTATCTTTCCCTCCAAGCCTATATTACTTCTTAACGTTAGCAAGAATGAACTCAACGACCTTCTTGCCGCGCTCCTCATCATTAGCCTCGATCTTCTCGGCCTTGGCGATCTCTTCGATAATATACCAAAGACGAACCTGATTCGTAGCGGTCTCCTCGGCGTCCTTCAAAATCTTATCGCGATTCTGCTCGAAGTAGCTAGC
This sequence comes from Kiritimatiellia bacterium, assembly GCA_017631385.1. GTDB lineage: Bacteria > Verrucomicrobiota > Kiritimatiellia > RFP12 > UBA1067 > UBA1067. The sequence goes on along the minus strand of JAGBTH010000051.1, from coordinate 22,034 downwards.
ATCAAGACCAGTCTGCTGAGCGCGCTGAGCGAGCTGATTAAGATAGCCGTCCATCGCACGACGAACCTGGCTACCAGGAACATCGAAATCGCTCTTCTTAAGAAGAAGCTCAACAGCCTCATTCTCGCGGCGCATAGCCTCAGACTCAGTAGCGTGCTTCTGCATCCGCTCACGGATCGTAGCTTTAAGAGCGTCGAGCGACTCAGCCTTAGCCTTCTGAGCGAACTGAGCGTCATCAGGAAGAATGCGACGGCGGAAGCTCTTAAGCGTAAGCGTATAAACAGCCTTCTCGCCCTTAAGACCCTCGGGAGCAGACTCCTTATCGAACTTAGCCTTAATACCTTCCTTAGTCTCGCCAACCTTCATACCCTTAAGAGCATCGAGAATCTCAGGGAGGAAGCGACCCTCTTCAACCTGGGTCCAAAAGCCCTCGCCAGAAGCAACGACCTTAGCCTCGGGATTAATCTCAAGAATAGACTTACCGCCAACAGTACCAGAGTAATCGATCTGAACGAAATCGCCCTCAGAAACAACATCACCTTCTTTAGCGTCTTCGTAAGTAGCATAAGCTGCACGAAGGCGAGCAAGCTGCTCATCAACGTCAGCGTCCTTAACGGTAACGTCGTTATCAGCGATCTTAAGACCCTTATAAGTAGGAAGCTTAAATACAGGCTTAACTTCGACAATCGCCGCGAATGAACCGCCCTCAGCATTAAAAGTCATATCCTTAACGTCAGCGACAGCTACATCGTCGAGCTTCTCAGCCTTAATCGCCTCGGCGATATTACGCTGATACATCATGCGCTCGGTCTCAGCCTTAAGACCATTGGCGAATTCCTTACGAATAAGCTCTACAGGTATCTTACCAGGACGAAAACCAGGGAGCTTCGCCTCACGAACGAATACCTTCTCAACATCCTTGATAATAGCCTTCATCTCGTCAGCATCGAGCGTAACATTAAGCTGAACCTGGCACTTTTCGAGTTTTTTTACATCGGTTTTCATTAGCTTATTTCTCCTTGTTTTAAAATGGTGAACATATATTTTATCATATTTTTCGCCAAATTTGTGCAAAAGATGCACAAAAATGCGCTTTACTTACGACTCTCACCGCCTTATATTGATGCGGCTAGGGGTTGATTTAGCGTTAAGCTCAGGGTAATACATCGCCTCTACCGAAACTCCAGGAAGAGTAAACTCGCCTGACGAAACGACTCGCATAGGATACTTAAAGTCAATCTTCTCGCCAGCTTTTAGTGAAAAGCGCTTCGAAAATACGAGCATTCTATCATCACGCGCGTCGCTGCGCATTACCCATTCTCCTTGAGCCGGCCAGAAGTACCAACTGTTAATAGGCTCTAACGCTCCCGCGAAGAGATCTTCTATTACCAAGTCTCCTATCTCGCGCTCATCATGAGATGTTATCTCAAATACTACATAGATCATTCTACCGCGGTTAAGGTCATTGATGTCTATTCTTTCGCCCTCTGGCGTTTCGAAATAACGAACGACCGAAAGTCCATTAGTAACCGCCTTTACTTCGTCGAGCTTCGGCAGTTCCAACTTACGCCAAGCTACAAACTTATCACCCTTTACCGGTGGCTTAAAGCGGTAATACTCACCGATCGCCAGTAACGCATGAGCATTCTCTTCGGTCGTACCCCAGCAATATTTAGCGCGGTCGCGCTTATTCTGAAGATACTGAACGAGCGGGAGAACGCGATTATCATCAGCTTCGAGCTCTAAAAGCGCCATAAGTAAAAACGACGCTTCTTTTACCGAAGATGGAGAGCCGGCATTAGCAAGTAGTGTTTTCGCTCTTAATCTATCTCCAATTTCTACGAACGCTCTAGCTAAGCGCGCTCGCGAAAGAAGCGATAGTTTATCCTTCGCATCAAATAGGCGGAACATCCTATCCTTATCGCTCTTACCGGCAATAGCGAGAGTATGAAGCGCGTACGCTGAGACATTATCATTCGTTGAGAGTGCCCACTTAGATAAAAAGCCCATAACTTTATTTTTAGCAGTCGAAGAGACTTTCACCCCTGATTTATCGGCCGCAACGAGAAAATGCGACGCATAAAGCGAGACTTCCTTATCCCATGGCGCATAATTAACATCTGGCCACATGACAAAATCTTTCTCGCGTATCATAGATTCGACGCGCTTAACGCCAGCGTCAACTACTTCAGCTGCGGATGCTTTTGAATTGATTTTCACGCTTGAAAGAATACCTCCAGCCGAAACAAGCGGGAATACGCGCGAGACGGTCTGCTCTAGGCATCCGTGCGGATAATCACAAAGCCACTCTAGCGAGCGCGCTAAATCCCCGATAGGCGAATCATATTCACGGTAAGTAAAGCGCCCAGGCTCAGGCTTAAAGATTTCTCCCGCTTTTAGACGCTTTACGCCAGAACTCTCGCGCCACGCGACGGCTGGTCTTACGGGCAAAAGAATCTTAGAAACATGACTTTCGCCAAAACCCGTTACCTTATAAGTAAGCTCCATTTCGCCAACTTCATCCGTCGCCGCGATTCTGCAAGTAATATTCGTCGAAGCGTCTTTTTCGAAACGAAGATTATCAGCTGAAGCGACCTTTTTACCATTCACTAAAATAGAATAGCTAAATTCACCATCCTTCTCGCTACGATTATAAACTGGTAGCGTAATATCGAACTTATCATTAGGAGCTACGAAGCGCGGCGCATCAGGCATCGCGACTAAATTCGGCGAAACCTTAAGTTGTATTGATTTCGCGCCTGTTGCTTGCTTATTATAAGCTACCGCCGTTACACGCACCTCACCGACGAACTCTGGTAAATTAAATACAGTTGAAGCTTTACCATTTACCACTGGAACTTTCGCCTCCCAAAGAGCGAGCGGTTTAAAGCGTCGCGTTGGTACTGGACTTACACGCGAGAGCATCTCAGCGCCGAATCCTCCGCCTGTTTTTACGCCACTTACCTTAAGAGCATCCAACCCGAGAACTGGTAAAACGCGATGATAAATATCGTAAAGATCGTGATCCGCTTCGCGCCATTGAGAGAAATATCCAACAGGATTTGGAGTCGCCGCACCAGTTAAAAGATTAATCGCTTCATCTACGAGCGTTACTACAACTTCTGAAGCTTCTGGGGCTGTAACATCAACTTTAACCGTCGAACCATCCTTACCGATATTAACCTTACCTTTAAGATCAACTGCGATTTCATTCTCTATTGGTCTAACTGCAACTGTCGTCTGACCATGAGCGCGCACTGCCAATCGCTTTAAGTTCGCATCGACTCCCTGAACAACACTTAAGTACACATCAAGATTCGGCGCGTCATCCGCTTTAAGAGGACGCAAAACAACCTCCGATGTCGCGTTCGTAAGCGCGATAACCTCTGTGTAACAATGAGTATCACGTAATACCGATAAAAGCGCGCTCCCGGTAAATGGCGACTTTACGATAAGTCGCGGCTTTTCGCCAGCGCGATAAAACGCTTTATCAGGACTAATCGAAACTTTAGACGGATCCGATAGTGGAGCGCGAACAACATTATCACCCCATGAGCTTAAGTAGAATTCGCGCCCGAACGAAGAGCGACTCTCATTATCAGTAATCGTAATAGCATAATCACCGCACGTATTCAGAGGTAACTCATAAACAGTATCTTTATCCGTAGCTGTTTCAATTTGAACACCTTCTACTATTGTGCTGCGCACGCGTTCACAATGCCATGTCGCCCAGCCTCGTTCATCTTTTTTATACGAATAAAGCGAATCGATTGCTTCAATTTTTACCGTGAGCTTTTTACTTTCATTAAGGCGCTTACCATCAGGAGTTACACAAGCGATCTTAATTGACGGGTTACCGCCTTCACCAAGTTTAATCCAGCTTGGCATAGTCGAGCCGATATAAAAGGGATAATAATGGCGAATTACGCTTTTGCGTGCTGTCGCGGGTCTACCGCCATCTTCCAACACCGTTCCCTCGGCTGTCGCACGCACCGCAGCTTTAGGTAAACCTGAGTCAGCCCATAATGGAGCTAAATACTCCGCCTCACCATTTATGTCGAGCACCACGTTCTCATTTTCCTTCAATCTGCGAAACGATGGCTTAAGGCCGAGCATCTCATTACCGAAATTCCAGCCCTTCCATTCAATCGGAGCGAAAGGCACATCCTCAAACACAACCGCCGCGTTGCAGCATAGATTATGAGCAGCTCCTCCGAAGAGATGTTCGCCAAAAATCTTAAATTCAAAATCAGGCAATTTAAGCGATTCATCCACTTCAACTTTGACGCGAATTTGCGGAGGTGCGAATTCCTCGACCTTTATCTGACGCTCACCAAAAACCTTCTGATTTTTAGATCCTTCAGCTTCGGGCAGAACCGCTCTAATCGTCCAAGTTCCACTTGGCAAATCAGCTTGAACGGTAAATTTTTCACTTTTTACAATTCCGTTTTCATCCGTCATTACTCGCTCGCGAGCTCTAACATTGCCTTCAGGCGAAATAAGTTGCAATTCAATTGGGAATGTAGCTGGCGCCTTTCGTACACCATTACGGAAAATCGCATGAACAAAGATCTTCTCGTCATGTCGATAAATGCCGCGCTCCGTCCAAAGAAACGCCGCGCACTCATCCTTAGCTAGATACGCGCTACGCTTACCGTCATCATAATTCTCTTCTACAATCATTGATTCGCGCAGCGCCATAAAAGTCATATCAACGCCCTTAGGCGCAACAGCGACGAGCGCGAACATCTCGCCCTTATCAATACGCTTTAGCTCGCACCAACCATTCTCATCGGTAACGCCCTCCATAATTTTAACGCGCGCTGACGAATAAACGCTTATTTCAGTATTGGCGAGCGGCTTACCAGTAGTAAGAGAAGTAACCCAAACGCCTAAACCATCTTTTTCCCATCTGCGAACGCTTAAGCCTAAATCAGAAACACAAACTAATCGATAACGGTTAGGATTATGAACCTTTCTCCCGTAATAATCCCATTCGCAAATTGGATAATCGGCCATATAAGTATCTACAAGATAAATACCATTGCGTGGCTTACCGTCATTAACTGAAACAGTAAAAGGAATATTCTCCTTCACATTAGCTTCGTTTTTACATGGTATGGTTTTTCTCTCTAATTCACCAGCTAACTCGGCCGTCTCTTCATCATCAATATTCGCGCTATAATCATAACGCGCATAAACCTTCTCTTCACGCGCCAGCATCTGCACAACATTATTTGGCTCAACGCGGCGAACGCCAACAGATAAATTAGTAACATTCATCGCTTCAAGAGCGATTGCGCCGAGTCCGCTCGGTGGTAAATAACGCCCCAAGTCCGCAAACTTAACATAAGGCTCCTTATCCTTGCGCTTAAATGTATAAACAAAATCCTCCTTAAGCGAACCTTCTGCGTTGGGATTTACGCTTTTACCATAAAGCGGAAAACCCTTCATAACGCGAAGCGTAACATTAGTGCGATATGCGAATTCACCACGTATACGTAGTGTCGGCACGACTTTTAATTCATCCTCAACATATTTATATGGCGTAGTATATCTAAATGTTAAATGCCCTTCGATCAAAGGCTCAACTTTAACATAATTTCTAACTACATCCATATCAGGTCGTTCGGAGAGCGAAAGAGCGATTTCATTATCATCATCATATTCAACATCAACGACTTTTAGTTCTGGAGAAGTATTCTCGTTACTCTGAGAGGCTACTTCTTCACTCACCGCAGCTTCTTTTACCGCCGATGAATTATCTACTTGAGTAGTAGCCGTTACCGCGGCAGTAACCACATTAGTTTTAGTAAATAGCTCAAATGGCGATAAGTTCGCGAACACGTCCGAACCATGTTTACGATCAAACGCCGCGACCTTATGGTAGACTACGCCAAGCGCAGTCCCAAGGGCGATTGTAGTCGCCGCCAATAATATGACGGCCGAAACACCTACTATTTTTTTTATTTTCATTTATTATTAGCCTCTCTATTAAGATTACCTTTTAAAACTTCAAAATCAACTTTAGATGAATCGCCAGCAGCACTCACCGCGAGAACCGTGTGCGAACCTACTTCCATCTCATATATAAACGGCTCCAATGCCTTAGTCTTACCGCATTGAACTCCGTCGACAAACCACCAAAGCTCTTCGCCCTCTTTAACATTATGAGCACGAAAGACAATCCGCTCACGAAGAGTGCCCTCAACGAGCTGAAATTTCGCGCCATTCTCGGGAGATAGAATCTTAAACCGCTCACTCTTACTTTCATCAAGCTCTATGACCTCACCATCAGCTCCTAGCCTATGGCTCGAACATGGTCGCGGCGAACTTACGCCCGAAATAAAATCGCCCTTTTCTCTCTTAGGGCAATCCTGCGAGGCTATCTCGCCCGTTAAGGAGCAAACATCAACCTCTTTTATAGTCCCCATCTTTACGTACCATGGCCCGTTATTCTGGGGATAAAGCTGCCGCGCTATCTTCCAACAAAGAGGAGCAGCCGCCTTCGCGCCAACGAGCGTCTTATCGCCAAATCCGCCGCGCTTATGCCCACACCAAACGCCGATTACATATTCCGGATTCCACGCTACCGTCCAAGCATCGCGATAGGCGCTAGATGTTCCGGTTTTCCATGCAAAGCGCGATGTTACAACATCAGCTATATGGCCCAATGCCGCGCTCGAGCGCTCCTGACCTGAAAGAATCTCCGAAACTAAAAAACTAGATTCGCGCGAAAAAATACCACCCCCACCACTAGCTAACTTCTGATAAGCGCTCGTCAATTCAACAAGAGTCACTTCTACATTACCAATGGCTATACCTAGACCTGAATCTAAATCATTATCATTAAGATGCTTAAACCCGAGCTGACGCAACTTATCGGCAAAGCGCTCAACGCCAATTTTAGCCGCCAGCCTAACAAAGGGAATATTAAGCGAAAGAATAAGCGAGTCAGATAACGTAACACGCCCGCGATAAGCCGAATCGAAATTAGCAGGGCGATAACCCTTAACCGACATAGGCGAATCCATAAGGCGCGTAGAAGGCGTCACGAAGCCTAAATCCATCGCCTGAGCTGCGAGAAAGGGCTTAAGCGTTGAGCCCGCTGGCCGCGGCGAAAGAGCAGTATTAACCTGGCCGTCTTTACCCCCAAAGTAATCGCCGCTACAATGAAGAGCGACTACATCACCTGTTGAAGCTTTCATAACAACCGCCGCTACGGAATATCCGCCTTCCTTAGCCGCGCTATCGACCGAAGAGCTAACAATTGATTGAATATCAGCATCAAGAGCAGTATCGATTATCCCGCTTTTCTTCTGAAGTGTCCGATCTTTACCTAAACTCGCTAAAACATAATCACAAAAATACGGATGTTTAAAAGGTCTAGGAGAGCGACAAATAACAGGCTTAACACTACGCGCGGCGGAACATTGTTCCTCAGTAATATAGCCTAATTTTTTCATCCGATTAAGAACGTATTCGCGACGTTTAAACGCTCGCTCATATCTTCTATCTGGGCGAAAACGCGAAGGCGCCTGCACCATACCAGCGAGCATCGCAGCTTCACCAATACCTAGTTCTTTAGGCGCTTTACCGAACCAACCGCGCGACGCGGCCTCAATACCAACGAAGTTAGCTCCAAAAGGCGCACGGTTCAAATATTGCGAAAGAATCCAGATTTTAGACTTCTTAAAATCCATTTTAACGGCCTTGACAGCTTCTTTCCACTTCCACCAAATCGTTTTAGGATGAGGCTTAATAAGTCGCACGGCCTGCATAGTAATGGTCGAAGCGCCTGAAATCCTTTTACCATAAAACATATTCTGAAAAAAAGCGCGAATCATACTAAGGGGTCTGACGCCATAATGCGACCAAAATTCACCATCTTCAGAAGCAACAAGCGCTTTAACGATCCAATCATCCTCATGAGCGAGATAATAAGGCCTACAATCAACATCACCCTCGCCAAGGCTAACGCGCATTACCTCACCCGCAGCATCACGCAAAATAACACCACCAGCATAATCCTCAGAGCCCTCATCATTCCAAGAAATAAGAGCAAACGATAATACAATAAATATCAGCGCGGCACCAAATGCCGCAAAAATTGAAATTTTGAATATTTTTAGTAGTTTTTTAATCATTTCTCCTAGTTATCTCGACTGTCCTAGCCATATTTATTCAACTATTCACATCGTCTTAATCTCTTACGGAATTATACCACAATTCTCACCTATCATCCACACACATTTTGACAAAATTCGCATTTTTTTACAAAAGAAAACAAAAAATCACTTACTCTAGGAATTATACCCCTTAAACCGCAACCCAATAATACCCGCACAATCGCCCAAATCATACAATTACCACCCTAATTCCCCCATCCCCACCCCCATTCAAGAATTTTCCGCATAAGATTCTCATTTTAGAAAACATACTCGAAACCGATAGTCTTACTATTTTGCCAACACGGACATAACTCCCGCTGACCACCGCATTTATATAAAAGCGGCGGTAACTTTTCCGCTCAGCGGCAAATCTTACACAGCGCCCACCGACTAAGATAATCCCAGAATCGCAAGCGTCTTTTCGCAAGGCTTCCCGCCATAAAAGACATCAAGCACCTCCTTAAACACATCGTCAGGAGATACGATATTGAATAGCGTTGCCGATGAGCGCAACTTCAACGCATCAATATCGGAGAAAATATCCCTTGGCATCTTTCTGCCGCGATGCGTCAGCACCATAGACATCGCCTCGCGAAGCCGCGTGCCAAGTACAGGGTGCGACAGATACTCCCGTGCTTCAGCCATATCCTGTATTGCATACCTTCTCGCCATATAACTACAACCAAGGCCGATAATCTGCGGAAAAATGTACCACATCCAATGCCCACGCTTCTCTCCTGCCCGAAGTTCAGAAAGGACCACATCCCAAATGTCCTTCTGTGCTGAAACGAAGCGCTCTACCCCTTCCAACTGCGTTGCGACATTAGAACGCACAGCCCCAGGCTTTGATTTCAACTCCGCCACTTTTTCAAGATTATTATTATTTATCATACTTTTACCTCCTCCTATTTTACTCACCTCTCCTGAAATTATTTAGAACACATTCATCAAGAGTCTATTTACTCCTCCGCATGCGAACCTTCATACTTGAAATCTCTTGATTTGACACCTTTAGAATCCACCCTTTCTCTCAAGCCGAGAGACAACTCTCCAACAATATTGCCAGACTTCACCGAAGTAATCAAAATCATATCGTTATCGACCTGAAAATGATACCGCAGATTCTCGAACGCTCCATATCCATGTCTAAACTTGCAACAATCCACAATCCTGCCTCCCTTAAAACGCAAGAACCAATTATCATTCAAAGCTTCGCTCGCAATATAAGCACCTCTATTGGCAGCAATGTCTGAACTAGCGAAAATATACACATTCTCATTATACACCCAAATCTGCTCCTTAAGAAGACACAACTCCATCTGGCAATCAAATTCCTTATTTGTATACATCGCAACTCCATTGGTAAAACACAAATCTTGCCCCTCAAAAACTCCCCTCCCCGATGAAACCGACTTCCAACCTGCCATAACCTGTCGTAATTCATCGCGTGTATACTTTAAGTCTGATACGCCGATGTTATACTCCTGCATCTGCCTCAATTCAAAATCGTCCCTTGCCGTAGCGTAAAACCAGTTCGTCACTACCTTATGCCATCCATCTTCAAAGTCCTTCTCAGCATTAGTAGCCATTACGTATGAATATCTACCACCACCCATATTCTTATGAGACGCATTGAAATCATCAAAATCGACTTTATATGCCGCATGCAGCATCCTTCTAGTAATTTCAATGTCAGCATCCGTAGCACTACTCCCCAATAACAAATGACCAGCATTGGTTTGAGCTTCACACAATCTTTCCTCCACCATTCGAGCATTCATCTTATCTACAAGCAGCACAAAGCAAAGCACAAGACTCAGGCAAAAACAAACAGCCAACACACCAAACGCAATCCAATAGCGCTTCATCACCTGACATCTATTGACTCTCACTTCGCTCATATTTTCTTTATCCTTGTCTTTCAAATCTTTGTACCACTAATAGTATACTAAAAAAGCTTCTATAAATCTCTTTTTATAACTCAGAATACGGCAAAGTACGCGCCGCTCGCCTCAAAAATGCCATATTCGATGGACGCACTGCTTTATGCAAAAACGCGTAATAACTGTATGGACGCCCTTTGAATTTATGCCTAGTTTCTCTGTAGGACTTTGGAAAACTCTCAGAAACCATTCGCCAAACCTTCAAAAGCAGCCCTTCACGCACCCTATCCAACATACGCATTTGCATTTCAGTTTCTTTGCAAATTGTGACATGAGGAAATGCTCCGGCCCAGCACATATCGCAATCACTCACCTTCTGAGTCACAGACCCTACGCCTTTCGCGATAAGGCGATTTCTAAACCACGCGAACCATGCGCGGCGATTAGCTAGCGACACGCCCGACAGCTCACCTCGCTTAATCGAGCAAACCGCTTTTGCTGTTTCTTGACCTAAAGAGCGCTTATGTTTTTCTATGGACTCCTTACGAATACGAGTATCCCCATTAAACTTGATATGGCACCCTAAAAACGAAATCCACGGCGCTACATCCTCTTCATTAACATCTGCATTTCGCCAAGCGAAGGGTCCCTTGCTTTTAATCGAGTAATACTTCGTAGATGCATCATCACCTGGGAGATACTCAAACGGCATAATTGGATGCATCTCTAAATCAATTGAACACAACACTTCAGCATACGCCTCGATAGCATGCGCGCAATCTTCTTTATTAGGACTTACAATAATTACATCATCGCAATACCGCGCATAAAACAGTTTATCATCCGCATTATTAAGAACTGCTGAATCTGCCTCATGCAAAACTAAATTGGCGAGCACCGTCGAAAACGACCCTCCCTGAGGAATGCCGCGTTTTACACCTTCGGTAGATGAGAACACATCTAAATATGCGTCCAGAATACGTTCAGCCCTAGAATCGAATTTATCAATACCAATCCTCCGCCACGCTCTTCTTACAGACTCATGAGAAATATTATCAAAAAACTTCTTTATATCACACTCTGCGACCCACATCTCTTCTGCCGCGAACCGCTTTCTCCAACTCTGCAAATCCGCTATCGCCTTTTTATGCGAAACTTCTCTATTCACCCGAAACGAATAACAATTAGAATGCAATACATCTTCTAAAACATCGCGCACATAAGCAGTAGCGCGACTTAAAATAAGCCTATCCTCAAGGCGTTCAAACGAAGCAACATTACGATATTCCATCACCCCATTCTTAAGCCCTTTGGGAATTTGAATCATACGTGGCGCTTCAAACTTAACGCTGCCTCCCATCACTGCGCTTTGAATATTCGCTACAAGCGCCACCAATTTCTGACCCCATTCAATCTGCTCCATCATCCCTTGAGAGCGCTCATAATTGACACGACGCAAAATAGAACGACGACGAACCGATTCTGGCGACATCTTCTTACGCGAAGCATACCCATCGCGCATCCAACTTTTACGCGGCGGCAATACTGAGTCGACACCTTTCTTGCCAGCTACACGCCATCGGACAAGATCGCCTAGTATCGCCTCAAACGAAAAATAATCTTCAAACGATTTCATATTACATATTACCTAAAAACGGAGGGGCGCTGGCGAAGCGGAAAGTTTTCGATCTCGACTTTCGATCTCCCAGGAGAATGCAGGCTTTTCAACCTACATCCCTAAGCCCCGGACTAATAGCTACCCACGGTAGCAAGCCCTTCGCCCGCCCCCTCCGTAAAATCATTTCCGCTTAATAACTGCCACGATAATTCCTATTAACGCGACAATCATTGCTGCAGCAATGTATTGTATTAACATAATACGCCCCCTTGTCCTTATTTCTTAGACATCGACTTGATCCCAAGATAAAGAATATACCCTAGCACCATTGCTCCAACAGTTACCCAGAACTCTCGCATTATTAGCTCCTTTCTGCATCGCCTTCTTTGACGATTGCGAGAGTATTATCGCATATCTTCAATTGCAATATGTGACTTAAGATATCTGCGGATATCCGCACATCATATCTAAAATAATAGACCTACTCAGTCATGAAGCTCTTCACTTTCGAGCTTCATAATGTGATGATGCTGTTATTGTAATACCGCTCCTCTTTATCACGACAGCTGGCTTCGAAAGCTCTATCTCAAGAGGCATTTCAGAAAGCCCATCTAAGAAACGTGTCATCGTGTCAATATGGTATTGCAACGTCTTGGGTTCAACATTCAATATTACGGTTGTCTTCTTATGCGCGTAATCATGACGAACGTCCTTTATATGAAAAGCCATAGTTTGCATTTCCGACTTAATGTGCGCCCTCGAACGCAACGCTCTAAAATTGCCTATAAACACGGAAAGCAATGCGGTTAAATCTAAATCTACAATTTGCTTGGCTCCGTCATCTTTAGAGTTCTGTAATTGTAATGAACTTAGATTTGGAACAACTGCATTCTGCCAGAGATTGATTGGATGGATAATATCCAGCCATGCTTGGAGCCACAATGCCAAGCGAGCCTGAAGCTTGTCCAACAACGATTGAACATCGGCGAGCGTGGGCTTAGAAGACAATTCTACAATATTTTTTGTCAATGGTTGTATTAATTTTGACCTTGGCTTATCTAAATCATCTGGAAACGTATCCCTATAAACACCCTTCACCTTCTCTAAAAACTCTCTCACCCTGCCCGTTATAGACCGCATCTCCAACAATTCATAATCACTCAATATCAGCGTAGTTGTACGTGAACGACTTGTTGCAACATTAAACCGTCGTTCATCAAACGAGAAAGCTACATTGCGTAGCGGGAAATAAAGAATTGCATAATCAACCGTTGCTCCCTGTACACGATCTATTGTCTCAATTGACAAGTCCAAGTTGCGCCCCGCTATGGCGAACCGCCTTTGTATAGCTCTCGCAGAATCCTTGAACGGTGTAATAACCGCGACTCTAGCATCTGCAAAGTTTGACTCGATCTTGTCAAGTACAATCCCAAGAACCTTAACTGCAGCCGGGGAAAGAACACCATCTTCACCACCAGACAACACTTCCAAGACAACGCCTCCGCTGGCCGGGAAATAACGGTTGTCAATCCTTGGCCAATCGAGTTTGTTTGATGCAACAGACCTAAGTGTATTTCCGTAGAAAACGCCGGTCAATTCAGCCGATGCTGGCGTCAATCTGAATGTGGTTGTAATTCTAAAACTGTCTACACTAGATCCCAACACAAACGATGTCAAACCATCAGCCTGTGTCACCGCATTCCAACGATTGTACTCTGGTTTGTCCTCTGCAACAACAATCGGCGCAAGTTGCATTGGATCGCCAACGACAAGACATCTCGTTCCAAGCCGCAGCAGCGCAGCGATGGTTGTCAAATATGCCTGCGATGCCTCCTCAACAACAACAAGATCATACAAAGGCGCCCAATTAGCCTCCTTGATATGTCTAAACTGACTAGAGACTTTATAATATGTTGCAAATACCGCCGACCCTTTGGGCGCAACAAAGTCAGACTCTGCATCCTTTAGCCCTTTTGCAGACAGGGACTCGTCAGACGTCAGCATGGTCTTGTATAACTTCCCAGCCGCCAAGTAACTCGACAATGGCGGTTGCAGTATAAGCTCCATCAAGGCTTTATTGGCCATCGCCGCCATGCAAACAGACTTATTATTTGCAAGATAATCTGCAATCACTTGTGCGGCATTGAAACTCTTGCCTGTGCCAGGCGGACCTTGTAGAACGATTTTACCCTTCTCCATCAAGGCGTTTAGCAACGTCTTTGAAATTACGTCCGCATTCTTTGGATTATATGCCAACAGTTGTGGCTTCCATTCGTCATAGCGAATGGCCGGTCTGCACATCAGCACACCGTCATCTGGATTCTTCTCAATATAGTCAATGAGATTCGCCAGATACCGCGTTGGAGGCTCAGACTCAAACATTAAAACATGCAGTTTAATCCCTTCCGTCAACGCACCCTTTATCTTTCTGAACATCCTTGAGCCAACGGATGAGCAACCAACAATCGCGCCCTGGGGATCATTGCCGCCAAGATGATACAATGGTAAAACATAGGAAGAAGACGAATGAAATTCCGCCTTGCACAAAAACTCCTCGAACGAACAATTCCAGCTGCGCGGAGACTCACCCCAACGTTCACGGGCCGACCGCTTAATAAGCACGAACGATCTCTGGACTTTTAAACGAGGTGTATTCGCCTTATCGAAACGGAATACCACATGTCCGCGTTCCTCGCTTATGCCATGTACCGTCGCATAGTAAACTTGATCGTTTTCTACCAATTGCTTAATTGGCGCACGAAGCAACCGCCGATACTCGGCAAGCATTTCATGTATCTGGTCCTTGAAAAAGTAAGTATAGTTTGTCAGCGTCTCGTTCATTTTAGCTCCTCAATAAGCATCGTTATCTTGCTCTTCTTCCACGCCCATTTCGCGGCCTATAGAATCAGCAAACTTCATATCCTCCTTAAATGCAGCATCATAATTACAAGTAGCTTTCACACGCAAAAGAGAATATATACTGAAATCAGAAAGCTCGGGATCAAACTCAAACAAACGCAGGGTGCGATCTAAGCGTGATTCCGCCGTTTCTCCATGAACCCGTATGACACCAAGATTATCACCTATTACCGTCAACAAATCGTCACGGCATCTAAAATACTTAAAACCATCTGGCAGATGATTCAACACTGCACATACAACATACTTAGTGTTATTGGGCTCTGCCAAACGCGTCCACCATCTTGGCGGCAAATACGCAACTCCCTTGCGGGCACTGATTACATGTATCTGTCGTCCATCATTAGTTTCTATTGTGGAAGCGCGAAACGTCTTCCTGTTATCATAGACATCCCGAACGAAATCCGCTTCTAACATCCGAGGTTCATATCCTTGTGCCTTCAGACTATTGAACAAACGAATGCAAACTAAGCGGTTCTCATCGTTCATCTGGTCCACCGTCAATCCGTTCCCGAATATGCGGAACATCTGTTCCTGCTCATCTTCAGAGTAGTTTCTCTTGATCTCTGGTTCGTGGATCGGCGCTTCGCTTTGTTCCTTTTCTTCGCCGGATGGTTGAGTGTCTTCTACAACGGCTTGTCTATCATTCAAGCTATCTGTCGATGGAGTGGGCGCGCATTCCTTTTCGCGCAACCAATCACATACCATACTGTGAACATTTGGAAATTGCTCTTTTAGCGTCTGCACGAACTGTTCATCATCCAACAAGTTCTTTTTGTCCAACACTATCCTTTTGACCAACTGATAGTCTCCACCACTTGTATCAAGCGCCATTTTGAGATCGTCAAGAGAGTATTGCTTTTTGCAAGCTTTCTCCCATAATTCGGCAACCATATCACCATATACGAATTTGCTTTGCCAATCCTCGACAAAGTAAATACTATCACCTTTAGAGAGAAAAGTGCCGTGTTCAGCACGCAACCAATCATTGTCCTTGCAGCGAACGATCAAACCACTACATTTGATGAATTTAAAATCCTTAAGTCGTGAATAGACAGCAGAGAATTCCTGTTCCCACCCGTCAGGATAACGTTCGGCAAGAAACACTAGCATTCGTACCGCAATATCAGATATCACTTTATCACTTTTTACAATTTCATTAGCCGGCTCAATTTCAATGCTGCCATCATCAACTAATTTAACCCCTAACCACACAAGCGCCTTCTCAACTTCGGTCCGCATGGCATCAAGACCGTCGCCGCCAATGCCAAGCCCAGTCAAATCCATAACGTGTGGGTCACTTGCAAAAAGCCGGACCTGCCCGGAATTCTTCCGACGAATAGCACACAGCTCTTTGACACTCACAGAATCCTTCTGCCCGTTCCGCCATTTGGCACGTTCGTCGCTTCTATATTTATCAACCAAATCACAGGATGCCGTAGCACCCCCCTTTGCAATCCACTCCAACACCTTGCCTCGCATCTTGTACATCTTACAATCTGAATCGGCAAGTAAAAACGCCAATGAGTCTCCGACAGACAAGGCTGTTTTCATTTCAAGTTGCGACAGACGATTCTTGTCCATCCCATCTACCATCGGTAACTTTGATTCGCTATCGGGCAACTTCAAAACATAATCTTCGATTTCAAGATGATAAAGTTCTTCAGGCTTACGTACTACGCCACGCCTATCCAACACGCACGGCAAGTCCGCATTAAGGTAATCTTTAACTTTATCCCACTCCGACTCATTCAATAGTAGATAGTTCTTCCAAAAATATTCACAGAACTCCTTGTTCGCCAGCAACGCAACATCCGATTTCGAGAACTTATCTTTGATACCAAGCTCCTTGAAGAGTTCTTTTATTCCTTCAATCCCACAGTACATCTCCGACGTATAGACACCACCACTGTTGAACGACTCAAAATCCCACAATGGGTGATATTCTTTCGACCATCTCATTTCGGTCGGCAAAAGCAATTCGCCACCTTTTGAGAACAACCGAACTTTTTCTATCAAGTCACCGCATCCGTTATCTTTGAGCGTTTGCAGCACATCGCTAGAAGCCAATGTATTAATCAATCCTATATGATATTCCTTGAAGGTTGCATCATTTGCACCATTCTCTGTAAACTCCTTTTGGATTCCAAGATATTTTTCAAGACGCTTCTTTAGTATTTCCACTTCATTTAAAGACTTAACCCCAAGCCACTTCCAATACTCCATCGTACCATCGTCACAAAGAGCATCAT
This sequence comes from Kiritimatiellia bacterium, assembly GCA_017631385.1. Taxonomy (GTDB): domain Bacteria; phylum Verrucomicrobiota; class Kiritimatiellia; order RFP12; family UBA1067; genus UBA1067. The sequence continues at coordinate 5,191 of JAGBTH010000051.1, read as the reverse complement.
CAAGGACCTTGATTTCCGTAGAAATGTATCCTGCCGCAATCTCGCTGTCAATATCAATCTTAGTCTTAGTCGGAAGATACACCCCATCAAGGCCATCAGTCGGGTTCTCATCCCCACTAATAAGCGTGGGCAACCTCTTAAGTACTTCTATCTGATTGGTACTGACGAACGACTCCTTCTTCGTTGCCATGAACCGATGGAATGCTATCACCTTCTCACGCGAATCCAAATTTAAATGCGGCGCAAGCAATGTCCTAAATATCTCTCCAAAATTTCCTTCCTCAAACTCTTGCGCACCCAAAACATCGAACAACTTCTTTTGTGCAGAATACCTCTCATTTAAGACGAGAACCATATCATCAAGCCAGCCAGAGTTCACCCAGTGCAATATGCTACTGTTACTGTAGAACATTACCTTATCTGAACTTTCTACAATCACCTCGCCACCATCAAGTACTGGCCACCCTGACAACTGTTGCTTTACCCAGCCCAAATTAATACATCTCTCATCTATACATTTGCTGATGAAATCATAAAATCCAAGATCGTTTCGCAAATCAATTATTCTTCTGCGAATATCGCTTTTAAACTTGTCGGCGATTGCCGACAATACATCTCTTGTATTCCATGCATGAACAAGTTTCCATGCGTTATTTCCTTGCCCATGGTCTTCCAAGAACCATTCCCGGATCGAGTTGCCATCTTCACAATCAAAATAACCATCATTTAGAAAACGCACCCATCCATGATTAATCCAACGGTAATTTGCAACAACAGATTGTGCAGCTACTTGTTCGGGAAGAAAAATAGAATACTCAGCAGTAACAATTGCAGTAACGGCTTCGCCGCTTTCAAGAACGACAGGAAGTTTTTCAAGAAATTCTCGTGTAAACCTTTCCTCTTGCTTTGGCACTTGTCGCATACGTTGTCGTCCATAATAGACGTAAGAGTCGGTATAAGTGCGAGTATAAGTTTTGTACTTTGCAAGAAAGCAAAAAAACATACGTGCTGCGCACACATCTTTTAGCCGCTCACGCGTCCGCCCTTCGTTAACGCTGGAAAACAAAATATCGCAAACAAGTTTCTTGGGATAAAGTGGAATGAACCAGTCTTTACTAAGTTTATCATAACATGGCGCTGATGAGGGCAAATACCGGAAACAGTCAGAAAACGGTTTCAAATACTTTTCTACATCTGGATGGTAGTACATATCTTGCGGCGCACCAAGTCTCCTCTTGTCATCGAGAAATATTCTAGCAGACCTAAACAGTTCTATCTTACCCTTACCATCTAAATATTTAAAGAACTGTTGGTTGGCATTCGGGTTTTCAAGCCATTCCTGGAATGACCCATTGCCTACTGCTTTCACAAGATCGTCAAAACCAAACTCTTGAATCTTCAACAATGTCTTATACCGCTTAACAAACGAATCAAAGTCTTTGCTGTCGCGTAATAACTTATGAGGGACAGCACCTCTATATCCAAGGCGTTCCCATACAGGCTCACCAAATGCCTTGAGAATTCCTGTAGAATCAAATGCGATTTCCGAAGCAGGAACGAGACTGTTCTTCGATGAAGGAATCTGAAGCCCGAGCAATCTTGATTCAAACCCACCCTGAAATTCTTCAATGAACTCAACAACCTCTGATGCTCTATTTTTCTTGCACTCATCAAAGTCGGGTATCAATGCAAATATGGAATCATAGTCATACTCACCAGAACGTATAAGCGAATCAATCCACGCAAAAAACTTCTCACCTGCAACTCTCGCAAAATACTTATTAACTTCCAATGAATACTCAATATCATTACGAGGACCATTTGGAATCATATCAGTATTCATTAAAAACCTAAATCCCCACTTTGCGTCTTTTGCAGGAAGATAACAATATAAACAACCATCCTCTTCTGGAATTAAGTTTCGACCATTACGTTGACAAGCGAAGGAAATAGCTGTTTTGTCTAAATCCTTATACTTTGGAGGAATACGACAATGATCAACATCTAGCAATGCTTCATTTATTTTTTGACGAATCTTATCATCAACTTTTGCTATCATTTGAGCGCTAATGCACCATTCACTATCTCGAACTTCTCTGTTGATAACTTCGCCATTAATCGATGTTTTAATTCTTACACTCTTAAGATTTGGTATAAATAATAGCGGACGCTCTGTGGAAAACAACCTTTCAAGTTGTGCCGCATACCCGCATCCATCGGATAACATCTTTCTGTCGCGCGGCATCATCCGTATTTCAACACGATAATCTTTAGAACATTTTGGACCAACCCAAACAGGTGTTGTCCGCCATGGTATAAAAGCTTTCTCCTTCTGAGTTGCCTTGTCAAAAGCAAAACCATACCCCCCAGAATGCACTTCCACACGATCATTAAATCTAAATACCGTTTTAAACCCAATACCTTTATATCCTATTGCTTTCAAATTATGAGCTTTATCTTCATCATTTGCAGAACAAATAGCAGCTACATTTGCAGCAGAAAACTCTGATCCCGTATGACAAAAAGCCAAATAACCTGAACAATGTTCATCTTGACATATTCTGAATTCAGCATCAACCTTTTCATTTCCGCAAGGATAATCATTCGCATTTTGTAAAAGCTCATAGATAAATACATCTTCTCCCGCTTCTTGCAATTGCTTATCAAGCGTATCGTGCAGTTTACTTATGTCTTTAGCCGTACCAGCAGACATATTCTTTGCGGCATTATATTTACATTTAACAATATCTTTCGCACCTAATTTTCGTATTTTAACATTCGAATCAAGCGCCACATCACAAGATTTTCCTTTAAACCTCCATTTAATACGATAATATCCATCTTCGGTAAATTCCTTAAGAGAGCTCCAATTACCATGAATTTTGAAATGTCCTTCAATAGGATCTGACATCTTTCCATTGATTTCAGTTATATATCGTTCAATTCGCGCAAAATCCAAAAGTCGAATTTCCTTCAGGACAACAGAACCGCACTCTTGTGTTAATTTTACAATAAATTCATAAAGCATATCACCATTATCCGTGTATGCATTCAAACTTAAATATTCACAAAAAGACTTTTGAAAAGGAGATAATTCAATCCTAGTAGAGTTACGAAACTTTGGACCGTTCTTCTTTGAAAAACAATGCGACTTTTTATATTTTGGAACTATCGCAACTCCTGTCAGCCCGAATTTTTCGTCAAAAGCTTTTCCAATATCCGACATATGAAATCTCCTTTAATCATTCAACAGACCTTGATAAATATGATTCATATCTATCAATCAGCTCATCCTTCGATATCTCTTCCGAATTAAGATTTGCGTTATCATTATTATCAGGATAAAAACTCATCACCACTCTTTGATTATTCAACACAATTGACACTCCTAACTGATAACCACATACATAATCATCCGTATCCGAACGACTTGATAGAGGCTTAGTCAATTCCTGTAATTTCTTTTTATCCCACGCAAAGCACCCTTTTGACCATTCTCCTTTAAACTCAATTACTACTAAATTATCATCCGTACCAGGCTTGTGAATTATAAAATCTGACCTAACTCTCCGAGAATGTTTTTCATGACAGTAAGAACACTTCCTTTTCTCTGCTGAAACACTAATCGACTTAGACATTTTTCTTTCTCCCATGCGGCTATATTCCATATCAATAGAGTACGATTCAAAATCTCTTTCAAACATACTCCTAAAATAATGATAAAAAGCACCCACAATATTTAATTCATGGCATTGTTGTTGTATAAGTCGAAACTCATTTTTATACACAGCTCCAAGCGCAACACAAACCGCATCTTTAACTCGCTTAACCTTACCCATTTGCAATCTTCTTTTCATTTAGAACTCTCCTCATTACATATCAAAATCCTCTTTTTATTAGACCACTTAATGTTGGAAATCAAAAATGTCACAGGTCTAAAACGTTGCGGGACAAGTGTTTCAACATTTTGAAAACCTGCCGCGGACAAGCTCTTGCGAAGATTTGATAGTGTTTTTGTGAGATCTTCAACAAAATCGAGATTAGTAAAAAGCGTACCAGCCCTAAATGTAGAGAGCCAATCACATTCTGCAGCACCGTGTTGAGCATGAAGCTCACATAGCCGCGCATGAAGCTTCTTCGGTTCACATCCACTCGCTAAAAGCAATAACGCAGCGAAACACGGCCGACTCATTTTAACATCCGCGCCATTCACCTTCACCCATCCGTTCCATGCGTCAATCTCAATCTCAGGATATACAACGGCTGGGGGCGCAACACTTTGCACCTTTGAAATAAGCGACTTGTAGCTCGGCGGTTCGCCCTTAAACTTATCTTGATACCAGCCGCGCATACGCACATAAGGCACCTCAAACAATTCACTCTGTATCTTTTTCGCCCTGTATTTCTTCTCGGTCTTTTTAGATGTGTATGTCACACCCGGTTCAGGAAAGAAGAATGGCGGTTCTGTGCCAGATTCAAACTCCGGCGGCAAAAGCACGTGATACACTTTATCTTCCTCTCGCCCAAGAAGCGACATGCACGAAAAGAGAAGCGCACTCATTGTCTTGCGGCCACCAGCAATAGAACAGAGAATAGTAGTCGCCGAATCCGCAGTATACTTGCGTAGTTCTCCAAGCATAAAGTCCGCCGCGCGCATGTTATCCGCGCCCGTGCGCAAATCGCTCGCCTCATTCCCGTCCGCGTCTGGAATCACCCGAATTGAAGTATCTCCGAAAACTAATTTACCGTCTATCGCGATCTTCTCTTTCGCGAGAGCGGTTTTAAGTCTATTCCATACGCTTGGCGCACCCGACATAATCGCCGTGCGCAAAGCGTCCTTACCAGACTTCGTCGTTATAACAACAACCTCATCTGGCACAACAGGGTCACTCTGATGCGCAAGCGCCCAAACCGTCTCCGTCATCACCGCGGGAGACGTCCCCATACCGACAACTAAAACTATCTTTTTATCATTCATTTTCACGAATATTATACCAAAATTCCATGCCTGCAAATAATAAACATCTCAATGATTTCGCCATAAAAGACCTGTGGTTTCCAAAAGTAAACGAATAAATTACGTTCGTTTACTACCCATAAAGATTAGCTATAACAGAAGAGTACAAGATTTCTCCCTCTACCCTCCCCGGGGAGGGGACGTGCGTTTACTTTCAGAATCTCCTAGATGATT